>JAESTI010000180.1 GCA_016763665.1 Bacteroidia bacterium
TGATCCCTAAGCACATGACAAACATTTTGACATAAATAACATTCTATACACTTTCTAAATTCTTGCACTCTGTCTACATCTTCTTGCATCATTCTGTGATTGCCATCAGGATCTCTTTCTTTTGGTGTAAATGGAGTTATCCTTTTATTTTGTTCATAATTCCATGATACATCTGCGACTAAGTCTTTGATGGTTGGAAAAGATTTTACTGGCTTAAGGGTAATTGTTTGGCTTTCATCAAACTCATTCATTCTTACCATGCAAGCAAGTTTTGGCATGCCGTTAATTTCCATACCGCATGAACCACATTTTCCGGCTTTGCAATTCCATCTAACCGCCAAATCATTGGCCTGTTCGGTTTGAATTCGGTGGATCACATCCAAAACAACCATCCCGTCATCAACGTCACATTGATAATCAACTAATTCTCCTTGATCGTTATCACCTCTGTAAATTTTGAAATTACGTTTGGCCATGTTTATGTTTTATTAGATATGAAAATAAAGATTAACTATGGTCATGAATGATCTTTAGCTACTTCGGCTTCCAGGTCATCTAATGTTGAGTCTGCAATTCTCTTTAATTCCGGATCAGGTTCAGGGCGTTCAACCTTTTGAACTTCCATATTTCCGTCACCACCTTTTTTAATAACAATATTGTATTTCAGCCATTCATCTCTTTCTCCTTCGTAATCTATACGTGTGTGTGCTCCTCTACTTTCCTCTCTCATTGACGCAGCCTTTGCTACTGCTTCAGATGTGATCAAAAGGTTTCGCATGCTAATTGCTTCGTGCCATCCCGGATTGTATTGGCTGGCACCATCAGCTTTAATTTCTTTAAAATCTTCTTTTAATTTATCAATATTATCGATTCCCTTTTGTAGATCTCCATCAGTTCTAACAATTCCCACATTATCATTCATATTATTTTGAAGTTCTTCATGCATCAAATATGGATTTTTACCACCTTCTCTATTCAATATATCTGTTGCATTCCTGATTATCTTTTCTACCTGGTCTTTATCAACAGTAGGATCATTACTTAAAGTTCTTGCATAGTCTGCCGCACCTACACCGGAAATTCTTCCAAATACCAGTAAGTCTGACAATGAATTACCACCTAACCTGTTAGCTCCGTGCATTCCTGCTGCGCTCTCTCCACATGCAAAAAGGCCGGGTACATTAGTCATAGCAGTATCCGCATTCACTTTTATTCCTCCCATAAAATAATGCAGTGTTGGTCCCACTTCCATTTGAGTGGTGGTAATATCTAATTCTGCTAATACTTTAAATTGATGATACATGGAAGGTAATTTCTTTTTAATATCATCAGCAGCTCTTCTAGTAGCAATATCAAGGTAGGCACCTCCGTGAGTTGAACCTCTTCCTTCTTTGACTTCTTTCATGATGGCTCTGGCAACAACATCCCTTGTTAACAATTCGGGTGGACGTCTTGCATTTTTATCACCTGCGAGCCATTTATTTCCTTCTTCTTCTGTATCAGCGGTTTCATCAGCAAATCTAGCTGGAATATTATCGAACATGAACCTTATACCTTCACTATTTGTTAGTATCCCACCTTCTCCTCGAACACCTTCTGTAACCAAAATACCTCTCACAGATAATGGCCATACCATTCCTGTTGGATGAAATTGAGTAAACTCGATATCCATCAACTCTGCCCCAGCTTCATAAGCCATAGCGTGTCCATCTCCGGTGTATTCCCATGAATTGGAAGTTACTTTCCATGCTTTTCCACCACCTCCGGTTGCAAAGATTACTACCTTTGCTTTGAAAAGGACGAAATTTCCTGTTTCCCTCCACATACCAACCAGGCCTGCAATTTTTTCCCCATCTTTTAAAAGATCCAGCGCAGCACATTCCTGGTAGATTTCAAAACCTTGATGTACTCCATGATCCTGTAATGTTCGGATCATTTCCAATCCGGTTCTATCACCAACATGTGCTAGCCTGGGATATCTATGACCACCAAAATTCCTTTGATTGATAAGTCCGTCTTTTGTTCTGTCGAAAACCGCTCCCCAGTCTTCCAGTTCTCTTATTCTATCAGGAGCTTGTTGTGCATGAAGTTCTGCCATTCTCCAAACATTCAAGAATTTCCCTCCCCTCATAGTATCTCTAAAATGGATTTTCCAATCATCTCGGTTATCCACATTGCCAAGTGCAGCAGCTGCACCACCTTCAGCCATAACGGTATGGGCCTTACCTAATAGAGATTTGGAAATCAGGCCAGTGTTCATCCCTTGTGCTGAACATTCTATAGCTGCCCTTAGTCCAGCTCCACCGGCTCCTACAACTATCACATCGTGTTCAACCGTTTGTATATCACTTATATCCATATTCTAAATTCTAATAATGTAATTGAGTTCTTTAAAATTACATTCCCCACGTGTTTAGATCAGTCCAAACACCCATGGAAACCATTCTTACATAAAAATCACTAAATGCCACCCAGAACAGGCTGACCCATGCAAAATTCATATGTTTTATATTTAGTAAAGTAGATTTTTTCCATAAGCCATGACTTATTTTTGCTCCGGCAGAACAGGAAAAGCAATCTCGATTCCCTCCGATAAAATGTCTAAATGAATGACATCCTAATGTATATCCTGCTAAGAAAGTTGCATTTAACAAAAGAACTATACTGCCAACGCCAACACCAAACTCCCCATTTCTAAAAAATCCTTGAAATGCGTCATAGTAAAGAATGAAAATGAAGATCAAAGCAATGTACATAGCGTATCTATGAATATTTTGAAATAAAAGTAATCCCGTTTCACCTTTATATGGTTTTTGTGGGACACCACCAACTGCGCATGCAGGAGGAGACCATGCGAAAGCTCTGTAATAGGCTTTTCTATAGTAATAGCAGGTAAACCTGAATAATCCTGGAAACGGTAGTATTAAAAATGCAGGTGATGCCGGTAAAAATGCCGGCCACCATGCTGGCCAAGAACCCATCCATGCATGTGCCATAGGTGCACCACCGGCTATACTATCTTTAATATAAATTAAAGGCGAGTATAATGGAGATAGATATCCACCATAGCCTATAGCACCACCACTAAACCAATAATGTCCTCCTTGGAAAGCTGCCCATGTTAAATAGCAGATAAAAAATAATAACCCTAGTAAAATAGAAATTGGACCTACCCACCAATTATCAGGTCTTGAATTAGAGGCAAAGCCGTGTGGATGAGCGGCTGGAATTATAGCATTTGCCATTGGTTATGTATATGAAAAGTTAAGTTATGAGATTTCTAACGGAATGCTAA
>JAESTI010000418.1 GCA_016763665.1 Bacteroidia bacterium
CCCGTCCAAAGCAAAAACTTTTGCGCATATTCACTTTTGTTCATTTCAAATGAACCATTGCTATGTTCTGAAGTTAAATACATTAAAATACTTTGCCTAAAACCAAAACCAACTGAACTATTGGTAAGTACAAAAATGAACCAATCATTAGTTGTTTTGCACTTTTAATTGAACAATCTCTATATAAATTAAATGCCTGAAACGCAAAAACTAATCCGCATACTAATACTATTATACTGGAATATGAATTTATCAATCCTAATTTAGCAGGTAATAAGCTAACAGGAATCAAAATCAACGCATAAAGCAATGTTTGCAAAGCACTGTTTTTATTCCTGCCTCCTTTTGAAGGTAGCAGGTTAAATCCTGCCTTTTTATAGTCATCGTCTAATATCCAGGCGATTGACCAAAAATGGGGAAATTGCCATAAAAATTGGATACTAAACAGTAGCATACAAGTCATATCAATTGTACCGGTAATTGCTGTATAGCCTATCATTACCGGGAATGCTCCCGGAAATGCCCCAACTAAAACTGCAAAAGATGTTTTTTGCTTTAATGGGGTATAAATAAACGCATAAGATAATAATGAAACCATACCTAATATTGCAGCCGTTGGATTCACAAAAATTGCCATAAGGCCCACACCAATAATTCCCATTATTGAAGTAATTAGTACTGCCTCTAGCACGTCCATCCTCTCTGCTGCAATTGGCCTATTTGCAGTTCTTGTCATTAATTTGTCCAAGTCCTTTTCTATGATCTGATTTATTCCATTAGCTGAACCGGTTATCAATAAACCACTTAACAACAAAATTCCAAAATGCATCCAATCTAGTGTTCCAGTAACTGCAAATAAATATCCCATAGCTGCAGAAAAAACTACTACTACCGTTAACCTCAACTTAATAAGCTGACTATAATCTTTAAGTTTACTTACTAAACTTATTGAAAGACCTTTATGTATACTTTGTGATATCATTTTTATCCAGCCTCAACTTTTTCCATTTCTTTTGCTATTTCCTTTTTATCTTCCTCTGTATTGGATTCCGGTGTTTCACTTAACGGGACCGTTTGAGAAATAAAATCTTCAGGTGCCCCAGGCTTACCGTAATCATAAGCCCACCTATGTACATGAGGAATCTCGCCCGGCCAGTTGCCATGTAAGTGTTTAACAGGTGTGGTCCATTCAATAGTGTTTGAATTCCAAGGATTTTGTGTTGCTTTTTTGCCTCTAAATACACTGTAAAAGAAATTAAAAAGAAATACAGATTGACCTGCAGCAGCAATGAATGCTCCAATACTGATGATAACATTCAGGTCTCCATAAAGGTCAAACATTTCATAAGTTCCGAAGGAGTAGTATCTTCTTGGCACCGCTCTCATATAATGCATAGGAAAGAACACCATGTAAATACCTACAATTGTAAACCAAAAATGAAGATACCCTAATGATCTATTCATGAATTTTCCATATAACTTAGGAAACCAGTGGTAAACTCCCGCAAACATTCCAAAAAACGCAGAAGCTGCCATTACTATATGAAAATGTGCAACTACAAAATAGGTATCATGTAAAATAATATCTATTGCCGGATTACCTAAAAACAAACCTGTAATTCCTCCGGTAACAAACGTGGAAACAAATCCAACAGCAAATAGCATAGCCGGTGTATAGTTATTGTTTCCCTGATACAAAGTAGTGATCCAGTTAAACACTTTAACTGCTGATGGAATGGCAATAGCAAGGGTGGTTACCAAAAATACTGAACCCAAAAACGGGTTCATTCCACTCATAAACATGTGGTGCCCCCAAACAATGAAAGACAAAAATGCAATGGTTAATAAGGAATATACCATCGCTTTATAACCAAAAATCGGTTTCCTGGCATTTGTGCTCAGCACCTCAGAAACCAAACCCATTGCCGGTAAGATGATGATGTAAACTTCCGGATGCCCTAAAAACCAAAACAAGTGTTGAAATAAAACAGGACTACCTCCTGAAACATCAAGTGCTTCTCCGGCAACAAATATATCTGACAAGAAAAAACTAGTGCCAAATCCTCTATCAAAAATAAGCAATAGACAACCGGCTAACAGAACAGGAAATGATAGTACGCCAAGAATAGCTGTAATTAGAAATGTCCAAATTGTCAAAGGCAACCTCATCATGGTCAACCCTTTTGTTCTCAAATTCAAGATCGTAGCTATATAATTTAATCCACCTAACAATGCAGATATAATAAACAGTGACATACTAATTAACCACAAAGTCATTCCAATTCCTGATCCCTCAACAGCTTGAGGCAATGCACTTAGGGGAGGATAAACCGTCCATCCGCCAGAAGCAGGCATGGTTTGCATAAAGAATGACGACAACATTACACAGCTTGCCATAAAGAAAAACCAATAAGAAAGCATATTGAGAAATGGTGAAGCCATATCTCGTACTCCACATTGCAACGGAATTAAAATATTACTGAATGTTCCACTTAGTCCTGCTGTTAAAACAAAGAAAACCAAAACAGTACCATGGATAGTTACCATTGATAGATAATACTCCGGATCCAATACACCACCCTTTGCCCACTCCCCGAAAAAGGTTTCCAAAATCGGAAATGATTTACCGGGCCAACCTAATTGCAATCTAAATCCTAAAGAAAGTAACATCCCCATAACCGCCCAAAACATTCCAGTTAACAAGAACTGCTTTCCGATCATTTTATGATCCATACTGAAGACATACTTCCAAATGAAGCTTTCTTCGTGATGTTGATCGTGACTATCGTGATTCTCTGATGACATATTTATCAAATTATTGAGCTTTAATCGCCATTTGTTTTTCCTTCATTTTTTCTGAGTACGTTTTTTGTTTTGAAAGCCAACTATCTACTTCTTCTTGCGAATCAATATACACCACACCTTTCATTGCAAAATGACTCTTTCCACAAAGCTCCGCACATGCCATTTCGTAATTAAAATCCTCATTCCCTATTTGCTCCCTCATCTCGGCAGTAGTGATAGTAGGTATAAAACCAAATTGAGTTTGCATACCGGGCACCGCATCCAGTTTAACTCTAAAGTGAGGTACATAAACAGCATGTAGTACGTCCAAAGCATTTATTTTAAAAAGCACATACTTATTAACAGGCAAATAAAATCCTGCAGCAGCACCAATAATAATATCATCCTGTGCAGCAGGATCACTCAGATCCAAACCTAATTCATTTTCGGGTGTTCTAAGTTTATGGTCTGTTTTTCCTAATTTGCCATCGGCCCCCGGATACCTTATTTGCCAGGCAAATTGTTTACCCGTAACCTCCACCAAATATGCATCTTCGGGTGGATCAGTCATTAGTACGCTGTTCCAGACCATTCCTCCATTAATAGCAAGATAAATCATCACAATTGCAGGAATTATCGTCCACCATATCTCCAGTTTATCATTATGAGTTTGGAATTTAGCCTTCTCTCCTCTTTTATGTCTGTATCTATATGCAAAATAGAACAACATTACATTAAAGAATACAAATACAAGACCTGTAACCAACAATGTAACATTGTATAAAGAATCAATGATGGCACCATGTTCCGAAGCAGGAGGTAAAGCATATAGAGATCGCTCATTGTAGGCATCTGTCACTAAATAAAGCCCAATAGATGCAACAATTAAGAACACCATCATAAGGATGGCATTCATCTTGTTTCCCTTATCATCAATTGGGTCAAATTCCTTCTCACTGAGTTTATCTGATAGTTCAAAAACCCGAACTATCAAAGCTATAGCAAGTACAGCTACTACTATTACAACACCAATTAGAATGTTCATTTCTTGTTACTATTTATATTATACATGATGATGTATACTTTCGTCTAAAAATGGATGATTCTTTGGAACCAATGAAGCCTTAGTTAAGGCATTGCCCACAACTAAAGCAAACAATCCTGCAAATCCTAAGAACATTCCTATTTCAATAATTCCTACACCATGAGGATGACCAATCGTTGTTCCCGGAGTAACCATTAGGAAAAAGTCCAAACCATGTCCACATATTATTATTATCGCCACAACAGTCAAAATGGTTGTATTTTTTTTAGCATCCCTGTCCATTAATGTTAAAAATGGAATTGCAAAATTCATAATTACATTCAAGAAAAATAGTCCTTTGTAATTTTCAAATCTTTCTACATAGTAAATTGTTTCTTCAGGTATATTCGCATACCAAATTAACATGAACTGAGAGAACCATAAGTAACCCCAGAAAATTGTGAATGCAAACATGAATTTACCAAGATCATGTAAATGTTCTTCTGTTACAATTGACAAATAGCCATTCTTCTTCAAGTTCACGACTATTAACGTAATTACTGCCAACGTAGCAACAAACATACTGGCAAAATTATACCACCCAAATAGCGTACTAAACCAATGCGTATCAATGGACATGATAAAATCCCAGGAAGAGGTAGATTCAGTAATACCATAAACAACAACGAAAATTGCAGAAATAATACCTGCTTTTTTATGAATAGCAACACCTCCTTCGTTATCTTCTCTTATTGAAGCTTTCTCAGCACCATATACAGTCCAATCCATAAAGCAAAATATGCAATAAATCTACCTATGTAAAATAAGGGTGTAAAAAACGCAGCTTTCCCGGCTATTAATTTATCATAATGTTCTGATCCAATATCCATGATCCCTTCATGAGTCCAATGATAAATATGATGCCAATGCATAAAGGCACCTGCAACAATAATTAGCATTACTACGAAACCCACCAACAAAAATGAACCCATTGCTTCAGGAACTCTTTTAAAAGCTGTCGGCCATCCTGACTGACTGATATAGTTAACAGCTACCCAAAACACACTTGTTAATGCAATAGCAGTAAAGTACCACCCATTGCTAAGAAAACTTGCCCAAACTCGGCCAGAATCCATGAAAATTCCGAGGACCAAAGCCAGAATACCTATGGCAACAAAGATCATTGCCCATTTCTTAATCTTCGGATCAAATGTATATTGGTCGTTTACCTCTGACATTTATAATACTTTTTGTCTTTTGATTTTAATTACTTTTAAATTTGA
The DNA here is from genome assembly GCA_016763665.1 of Bacteroidia bacterium. The sequence continues at coordinate 5,092 of JAESTI010000418.1, forward strand.
TAAATGAACCCATTTGGATTTAACCTTTTACCCGAATCACTAAATAATTCATCTAACAATATCTTATCTCCTGTCCCGGCATTGGATATTAAATCTTTCATTTCCTGTGTTAATTCTCCAGTTTCTGATACAAATAATTTATTATCTCCTTCTGTAGGAATAAAATAAAGATTAAACTTGGTAACATTCAGCTTTTCTAATCTAGATACTAAACTTCCAAGTTCCAATGATTTTGCTCCTTGCATAGTTTGTATGTAATGTACAATCTGCCATCTTTCACTTTCACTTAATTGAGAAGCATATGAACCCATAAATTCAGAACCTACCATAATTGTATGATAAATTTGACCTGCAGTCATATTCTTGACATTGTGTTTACTCATTGCTGCATTTTCATCAGTATATAACGGAGGAATTGCATACCCTCCTTTTGTAACAACCAACCCATCTCCATTTCCTGATTTTCCATGACATGGCGAGCAATATATTCCATATAACCTTTTTCCTTCACCTAACACTTCATCGCTATACGGAACTGGGTTCTCAATTGAAGCAGACATTTCAAATCCTACACTATCCTTTTTATAAGGATACGGCATGTGGCCTCTGGGAATAGTACCTTCAGCAGGTAATAATGCATTTGAACTATCTCCAAAATTTGTATTTACTTCATAGGTTTTATACGCAATGGTATGAGCCATGTCAGGCATATATTCATATCCGGGATGATTTGGATCACTACACGATGCCAAAAACACAGTTATTAACACTACTAAACCTGATTTTTTAAACATTTTTACCGTTAACATGTTAATCATCTATACTGCTTTTACTAAACTTGGATCTAATTCTATTTCTTGTTCTCTTACTTCTATTGCCCCATTAGATTTAAGCAGTTGATCCAAAACTGCTTCATCTTCAAGTTCCTCAGTATTAAAAGCCATTACAAATCTATCACTGGTTATGCGTAAGTCAATAGGATGCTGCTTAGTAGAAGGAACCAAATAATTAACTGACATATAAATAATTGCCATTCCTATGCCGGTAGTAAGTACAGTTGCCTCAAAAGTTGGTGGAATAAACGAAGGAAACGAAGCTCCTGGCTTACCACCAAAGTTTATTGGAAAATCTACCGCATTCAAATA
>JAESTI010000181.1 GCA_016763665.1 Bacteroidia bacterium
CCGCAGTTTATTTTACCAATGCCAGTGGAATGCCAGTTCAGGAAATTTCAGATTCCGAGACAGAAGTTTATACGCTTACATCAATAAGTGAACAATGGTATGAGCTTTCTTTTCAAAATGGACCAGTAATATTACCGCCCGGAACATACCTTGTAGGCGTAAAAGAGACAAGCGGTGACGACCCAATAGGAATGACTTATTCAACCTCTAATTTTGTTGAGAAATCATCATATATTTATGCTGATGGCTTTGACTGGAGAAGATCTGAAAATTTTTGGGTAGGTGAATTTTATTATTTAGTTCGGGCAATTTTCGGAGAGGCCGTAATACCTATTGGCCTTGATCAATTAGATGATAAAGCGGTTGAAGTTAAAGTTTACCCCAATCCTTATACCGAGTTAGTTAATGTGGAGTACAATTTAAACCAATTTGCGGAAGTAAAAATAGAACTGTTTGATCTGCTGGGTAATAGAATATTAACACTTGTGAATGAATCACAGAAACAAGGTGGATATAGTTACATTATAGATGGAAATGACCTTGCGGCTGGAATGTACTTCTTAAAAGGCGATCTTGGTGGAGTTCCCTTCACTAAAAGAATAATTGGGTTAAACTAATTAGCGGATAACTTATCTTAGCAAAAATAAGCCCAGTTTTTACCCTGATTTTTATGAACAATTTAGTACCAAATAGATCAGGGAAATATTAATTATTTTGAATCCATTATAAAAATGAACATGAAACGTCCATGATTAAATAATTATTAAATTCACAGGAGAATAATTATTTAATCATGGTAAGTTCCATATGGCCATTAAAAAACAAATTATAAACAGATGAAAAGGATATTCACAATACTAGCCTTCAATATAATTACACTGACTAGTTTGGCTCAATTTACACCACCTCCAACATTGTCAAAACCAGTAGTAGATACAGTTCATGGATTTTATTTAACTGATGAATACCGTTGGTTGGAGGACAAGAAAAATGAAGAAGTAGTTAAATGGACCAGAACTCAACATGATGCAACTATAGCATATATGGAGAAACATTGTCCTCCAATAAAAGGCTTAGAAGATGAGATCGTTGCTTATATAGACAGGGATATTGAGGGCCCTATCAGATTAGTGGCAGACAGACAATTTTATTACAAAAAGACCAAAGGGGAGGCACAATATAAGATGTACACAAGAATTGATAACAAAGACTTGCTGGTCTTTGACCCTATGAGCATAGACACATCTGGGGAGTCGGCTATATCGGGGTTGTCTTATACCCAAACCGCTGATACGATTGCTGTTGGCCTTCAAACAAAGGGTGCAGAAATCAGTACATTTTATATTGTCAACAGTAGAACCGGTGAAATATTAGGAGACCCGATTGAAGGGTTAAGGGGTTTTGGGTTTACTAAGGATGGACAGCATGCTTATATAACTGCAGGAACAAAAGAAATCCTGGAAAAGCAAATACCACTAAAAACATATTTACACAAAATTGGCAGTAATCGTAAGGAAGATAAATTTTTGCTTGCTCCGGCTACTGCAAAGGATTATGTTTCTTTTTCTGATGCCAGATATAGTGATTGTACATTTATTACAGAGGGAAATTTTCAGGCGAACTCAATCAAGATCCGTAAAGCAGGAACTATGGATACGCCTATTGAGATTTATACTAGTAAAGAGTTTAGAGCTTACCCCTTTGCCCTTGATGATAAGATCTATTTTTTCACCAACCACGAAGCATCTAATTATAAGATAATGATCGCAAATAAAAGCAAACCTCAGTTCGAACACTGGGAAGAAATATATGGTGAAAAAGAAACTGTTCTCGAAAATTTTGTGGTTACCAATAAATATCTGATCATTCAAGATAGAAAGGATGTTCTAAGTAGAATATTGATATGTGATCTTGATGGAAAATTTATTCGGCAGCTAGAATTACCGGAGCTTGGCAATGTGTCGTACATAAATTATCACAGGCCGTCCAATACACTTTTTGTCTCATTGTCAACTTTTACAGCACCTGCAAAGCTGTACAAGCTTGATGCGACTGAACTAGATGAGTGGGAGTTTTTTTACCAGTCTGATGTACCTGTTGATACCAAAGAAATTGAAGCCAAAATTGATTTTTACTTATCAAAAGATGGTTCCAAGGTCCCATTATTTATTGTTCACAAAAAAGGAATTGTGCTGGACGGGAATAATCCTACTCTACTTTCTGGCTATGGTGGATTTAACTTCGGTATTACTCCTCGTTTCGTGGGATTAACCGCTAGTTTTATTAATAGGGGAGGTGTATATGTTAGAGCCGGGATCAGAGGAGGAGATGAATATGGTGAAGATTGGCACAAAGACGGGATGATGCACAATAAGCAAAATTGCTTTGATGATTTTATCGCTGCTGCGGAGTATATTATCGATCAAAAATACACCAGCAGTGAGAAATTAGTTATTTATGGAGGTAGCAATGGAGGTTTGTTAATGGGTGCGATGGTAACTCAGCGGCCAGATCTTTTTAAAGCAGTGGTCTGCGGTGTCCCTCTTTTGGATATGGTACGATTTCACAAGTTCCTTATTGCAAAATACTGGATACCAGAATATGGCGATCCTGATAAAAGAGAAGATTTTCAAAACATTCTTCAATATTCACCCTACCACAATATCCGAAGAGGTATAAATCACCCTACTATGATGGTTAAAGCAGGAGAAAACGACACACGGGTTGATCCACTGCACGCCAAAAAATTTGTGGCCGCCTTGCAAAATAATCCCGGACAGTTAAGCCCTATTATGCTCTACATGGATTACGATAGTGGGCACGGCTCTGGTAAATCAACAGAGCAGCTAGTTTACGACCTTCAAGTTCATTGGGGATTCATTATGAATCAGTTAGGGATGAAATAAAATTACATAAATTTTGCTATAAGCTATCAGCTAAACAGCTATTTCCCCATTTGCTGATTCAACCTTCTTTGTTCTGAAATTCTTGCTTCCAGTACGTTGATATAAGAACGGGCCTTTTTATTACCGAAGTCATACGCGGATTTTTTTGCCCACTCAACTGCTCCTGGCAAATTTCCTTGTACTTCATTGGCGAGCGCCATATTATAGGCTGCTTTTCCTTTAGTTTTCGTTTTAGGATCATTGTTCACAATTGCAGACCATAATTCAGCAGCGCGTGCCCAATCATTTGTTATTACCATGGTTTTCGCAGTTTTCATTTCCGGCGGCTTTTTGCCAGTATA
>JAESTI010000182.1 GCA_016763665.1 Bacteroidia bacterium
AAAACAAAATTTAATCCTCCAAATGGTGAAAGATGTTTAGAGTTTAGTATTTTCATATCAGTGTTTTGTTTCAACACCAATTTAGGTGAAAATACTATAACCGTAAAACTTTAAACAATAAAGGGTTACGACTTTTTTTAACAATAACTTGCGGATTTAAGGTACAAATGCGCGCCAGTAAGGGGATTTTATTAATTCGTTATTCCACTCCATTTCCTCTTAAATTCTGTCTCTGTTTTTTCATATTCAAGCATGAACTCATCAAATTCAGGGTATTGGGAATAAAGATTATTAATTATTGTCTTTACAGAGTTATTCTTTTCTTCAATTTCATTATTTAGGGTTTTAATTTCTTTTTCTAAATTATTCAATTCAGCTTGCTTTGTATCATAATATTGAATTAGCTCCTCTGTATTTTGTTTTTTTTCACCAAAAAGTTCATAGATCCCCATATATAGTCTTTCTAATTGATTGTATATTTTGTGTTTGTGGATTTTAAACTTTTCAACCAAATAATTATGAATAAAACCAAAAGGATCTTTATTAAGATCAGACATTGTTCTAGTTGGGCGGTTTTTCAATGTGTTTCGTAATATTTGAATTTTTGTATCTGAGGACATTTTATTTATTTCCAAATTTTGCATTTCACTTACATGAGTATCAAATGTAAAAAACTTTGATTTTTCATAATCGGCTTGAGTCGATATTGATGAATTTATCAGTGTATCGATGATTTTAATGCAATTAGAAGCATATTCTTTGTCAGTAATTTCCTCTAATTCACTTACAGCAATATTGCAAGCCTCTTTTAATGCTGAAAGATAATTATTTGAGATTTTGTATATTACTATAGAATTACTGAATGATTGAGTTTTTTCAACCATTCGATTAGCCCACCATACAAATTCCTTAAAGTATCTTTGTCTCTCTTTATGTTTTATTTCTTTTATTTGGTTATCAAGAACTTTCCTCATGACTTCATTTGCAGCATTCATCTGTCGCTGTAGATTCTGTATTTCATAATTATTTTGTAAGGACTGTTCAAGAATTAATTTACTTGCATTCAATAGCGTTGCTGTTCCTTTTAATTGGGTTGATTGAGCCTCCCCAAGTTTTCCCAGCAAATAAGTATTTTGGAGATGTAATGCAGTATTAATCTTTGATTTACTCATTAGATATTCTATTTTATTAAAATTGGAGATTGCATATAACGTAGGAATATAATTACTTTATTCCCAATTATATCCTTACTGCTAAGATACAGAATCTAAGGAATTTTCAATATTAGCAAAGCACTTAACCGCAACCTGAGTGTATATTTGCTTTAGCGATACGATTACTTGGAGTGATCGTATCACTGTTAGTTTAGAGCTTTTTGCTCCGAGTTCAGAGCTTTCTTAAAGCTAATCAATCAAGTGGAGAATGTTTAGCAATGAAGAGTTAGATTCAATTTTAATGGATTTCAAACCTGCCTTTTCCCCGGCCTCAATATCTCTATCAAAATCACCAACCATATATGAGGTTGAAACATCAATATCAAATCTTGCTATGCCTTTTTCAATCATTATTGAATCCGGTTTTCTGCACAAACATTTGGTGTATTTATCATGATGCACGCAATAATAGGTTTCGGTAATTTTAATACCATGTGTTTCCAATTCATTATTCATTTTATCATGGATTTTCTTTAAATCCATTTCAGAATATAAACCTTTGGTTATGCCTCCCTGATTAGTTATAATAATCAGCAAATAGCCTTTTTGTTGGAATACTTTCATTGCCTCAATCGAATCAGGTAAAAGTTCTAATTCATCAGCGCAGGTAACATAACCTATCTCCTTGTTAACTACTCCATCTCTATCTAAAAATATGGCTTTATTCATTCGTGTATTCGTTAATTCGTATTAATTCGTTATTCGTAAATTAGTATATTAGCATTATTCATTAGAAAAATTAATCTAAAAATCGGTATTAGCGAGCAAAGTTATGGAAAACAAAAAGATGTTGCCCGATGGATGCTTAAAAGATAAAACAGTCATAGTAACCGGAGGTGGTTCAGGGCTAGGAAAATCCATGAGTAAAAAGTTCTTATCTCTTGGAGCAAATGTAGTGATTGCCAGTAGAAATATGGAAACATTGGAAGGAACTGCCAATGAACTTTCTACTGAAGGAAATATTTTACCAGTGCAATGTGATATTACCAAATACGACCAAGTTGAAAATCTTCTAAAAACTTCTATTGATAAATTTGGTCAAGTAGATAACTTGGTCAACAATGCAGCAGGCAATTTTATCGCCCGCACTCAGTCTTTATCTCACCGAGCTTTTGATGCTGTTGTAGATATCGTACTAAAAGGATCTTACAATTGTACGCTGGCTTGCGGAAAGTATTGGATCGACAAAAAACTTGAAGGCAATGTTTTGAGCATTGTTACCACTTATGCATGGACTGGTTCCGCTTATGTTACTCCATCGGCATGTGGCAAAGCTGGTGTCTTGGCTTTAACACGATCTTTAGCCGCAGAATGGGGGAAATATGGCATCAGACTCAATGCTATTGCCCCGGGACCATTTCCAACCAAAGGTGCCTGGACAAGATTATTCCCGGATGAAATGGCAAAACGCTTTGATCTAAAAAAATACATCCCGCTTCAGCGATTAGGAGAACATCATGAATTGGCCAATTTAGCTTCATACCTGGTTTCTGATTATTCAGGATATGTTAATGGTGAAGTAATAACAATTGATGGAGGTGAATGGCTTTATGGTGCCGGAATGTTCAACAAATTCAAAGAAATAACTGAAGATGAGTGGGAACAATTTGAAGCAATGAGAAAGAAAAGTAAGAGTTAGTGCGAATATGCTAATTAATACAAATGATGCTAATAAAATACTAATCTACGAATAGATAATAGCGAATAGCTTATAGATAGTAAACTTATAAACCAATACACTTATAAACTAATAAACAAATTAACGAATCAACGATTAACGAGTTAACGTAAACATGATATACTTTTTAGTAACCTTAATCATTGTTGTTGTTCCAGTTTTTTTGATCTTTCATTTTTATCGAATTAATAGAATTAAGAAGGACTATGAGAACTGGAATTTTGAGCAGGAAAAAGAAAAAGAAAATCTATCTCTTACTAATAAAGAGTTAGAAGAAAAGAACAGGTACATCACGGAAAGTATAGAATATGCTAAAAAGATACAGGAAGCCATCTTTCCTCGTCCTGAATATGTAAATCAATATTTACCCCAATCATTCGGAATATACAAACCCAAAGAAATAGTAGGTGGGGATTTTGTCTGGTTCTCTTTTAAAGATAATATTGCATTTATGGCAGTGGTTGATTGTACAGGACATGGTGTGCCCGGAGCATTCCTATCAGTTTTAGGTAATACATTACTAAATCACATTGTTAATGAAAAAGATATTCATGTTCCTTCTGCCATTTTGGAAGAATTACATAATGAAGTTCAAAAAGCTCTACATCAGGATACAAGAGATACAGAAGTTTTGGAAGGAATGGACATAGCTTTATGTTCTATTGAAATGAAAATAGAAAATGGACAATTGGTTGGTAACAAATTGAATTATGCTGGTTCATTTAGACCTCTTTACTTTATTACCAAAAATAAAAATGGAGACAATACGCTTCAAGAATATAAAGCAAACAAACTGGCAATTGGAGGAGCAATAACTGTTGATAATAAATCCTTTGTAAACCATACTATAGAATTAAAAAAGGGAGACTCTTTTTATATCTTTTCTGATGGAGTTACACACCAATTCGGTGGGAAAAAGGGCAAAAAACTAAATGGTAAACGTTTAAAGGAATTGCTACTTGATGTACAAAAATACGACATGGAGCAGCAGAAATTTCATCTTGAAAAAGAACTTGAAGAATGGAAAGGAACATACCAGCAAACAGATGATCTTTTAATAGTTGGGATTAAAATTTAAAGGTTTCTAAACTACAAATGAAAAACTCTTACAAAATTTATTAATTTGTAACAGATTTCGAAGCAAAAGGTGTTATGAATAAACTTCACGTTGAACAAACTTTGCAAAGTCCAAAAATTGATTTTGATCCTGAAACAGGAATTCTTGAGATCAAGGGTAAATCTATTCCAGACCGGACTGTGGATTTTTATACCCCTATTATGAATTGGATTGAAGAATACGTGAACAATCCCGCATCCACTACAACATGCAATTTCAGGTTAGAATATTACAACAGTCGAACTAAAAAGTACTTAATTGAAATGATGAAGGCTGTAAATAAACTTACAGAACAAGGAAATGAACTTGTTGTAAATTGGTACTATGAGGAAGGAGATGAAGATGTTCAGGAAACAGGTCAAATGTTTAAAGATCTTTTGGCGATGGATATGAATATCATAGAAATTCCTGATGACGGAGAAGAGTTTTAGAAATCATTGTGCACGATGTAAGAAAAAATCACCCGAAAAAATAATAGTAAATTTTGCAGCTTTAGGTGTAAAGCAATCGATTTTCTTCTGTATTTTATTTCATTATTTGGCTAACATTATAATAATTAATGTTTGCCCATTAAATCAGAAAATTTAAAAAAAATTGAATATCGAACAAGGATTAACGATTTCTGATTTTAGAAGTAGTTGAAAATCACAAATCTAAAATCGTTAATCCTTGTTCATAAATCAAAAACAACAAACTTTTAAGTCAGGCACTAATTACAATTAACTGTTGAGCTAAAATAAAACTCACTTCATTTGCTCCAAAGCTTCACTCACATTTTCTACAGGCAGTTTACAAGATTTATTTTTACAAACATAGATCATTGTTTTACCTTTTACCGCTTTCATCTTAAGTAATGGTAAAGTCCCCTCATCTTGTCCACCTAGAATTAATTTATTGGGGATAAAATTCTTATCCAACTCTTTTCTTTTTTCCGCAGCATCTTTGCCCACAATTGCAATTTCATAAGGACTATAAACCATATTCAAAAACAACATCCCCCAGTTGCTATAACCAGCACCATATCTTGGTATAAATTGTTGAATATTATTCAGCATCTTAGTCGACATTTCCAGGTGATCAGCATTATCAAATAAATTTCCTAAAATGAAAAGTCCTTTAGCAATACTGGAATTAGAAGCAGGAATAACATTATCGTTTACCTCCATCTTGCGCGCAACTAAAGCCGGATCTTCGTCAGATGTAAAGTAAAACATGTTTGAACCTGCATCATAAAAATGCTTGATCGTATAATCCATAAGATCTTTAGCTTTCAGCAACCACGCCTCATCAAAAGTTGCTTCATACAAAGCAATAAAAGCTTCAATTGTAAATGAATAATCGCTCAAATAACCATTAATGGTTGATTTCCCATTTTTAAAATTTCTATCCAGCCGACTGCCATCCATCATATTTTCGACAATGAACTTTGCATTTTTTAATGCTATTTTTAAAAATTTATCATCGTTAAATGCTCTGTATGCGTCCACATACCCCTTTAGCATTAATGCATTCCATTCGGTTAGGATCTTATCATCTAAACCCGGCCTAATTCGTTTTGACCTTACTTTGAATACTGCTTCCTTAGCACTAGTTAATTTCTGTCTTAATTCCTTAACACTTATTTTATGTTTATCTGCAAACTGTTTATCAGTCTTCTTTCTCAATAATATGTTATTGTAATGCTCCCAATTACCGTTGTAAGTTACATTGTAATATTCGCTAAAAAGTGATTCATCATCACCAAGAATTTCTTCTAATTCATTTCTTGTCCAGACATAAAATTTACCTTCTTCTCCCTCGCTATCTGCATCTAATGAAGAATAAAATCCAAATTCAGGAGAGGTTAATTCTCGTTCGATAAATTCTATAGTCTCATATACAATTTGTTTATATAATGGATCTTTGGTCAACTGATACGCTTCAGAATATAAGCTAACCAACTGGCCGTTATCATAAAGCATCTTTTCAAAGTGTGGAGCTTTCCAAACCTTATCAGTAGAATACCTGGCAAAACCACCACCCAATTGATCATAGATTCCGCCAAAGGCCATCTTATTCAATGTCAATAAAACATGATCTAAAATTTTCTGATCTTGCTTGTGGTAGTAATATCTTAACAAGAATTGGTAGTTATTGGGTATAGGGAATTTAGGTGCTCGGTTTGGCCCCCCTTCTCTATTGTCAAAATTATTTGCCCATTTTTCAACTGTTTTATCTAAAACACTTACACTAAAAGCAGGCGCTTCAGGATTATAAGGAATCAGCTCGCTTTGCTTAACTCCGTTGGTTAATTTATTCGCAAATTCTACAACTTTTGCGGGGCTTGTTTTATATTCATCATGAACTTTTTGAAGTATTGCTAACCAGTTCTGTTTTGGAAAATATGTTCCCCCATAAAATGGACGGCCATCAGGCAAAGCAAAACAATTCAAGGGCCAGCCACCGCTGCCAGTCATCAATTGTACAGCGCTCATATATATCTGATCTATATCCGGCCTTTCTTCCCTATCAACTTTAATGGGAACAAAATATTCGTTCATCAACTTTGCTACTTCCTCATCTTCAAATGACTCATGCTCCATAACGTGACACCAATGACACGCAGCATACCCAATACTTATCAATAAAATTTTGTTTTCGTCTTTCGCTTTTTTTAAGGCTTCTTCCCCCCACGGATACCAATTAACAGGATTGTGTGCATGTTGTAATAGATAAGGACTACTTTCATTTATCAAATGGTTGGTATGCTTGTGTTCAGTATTCTCCATATTGGATTCGTTGCTACTTTCTACTTGTCCATGCTGCGCATTACCACATGCATGCATAA
>JAESTI010000183.1 GCA_016763665.1 Bacteroidia bacterium
ATCATCAAGATTTAAATTGCTTTGTTTCGACCATTTATCATCAAATAAATTTGAGAAGATAATCAACCAATTTTTTAAATAAAAATCTTCACCATCATATCCATGACCAGTAAACTTAGAATCGGGTAATTTAATTGAATGTGTAGTACCGAATTGGACTTAACATTAGTGACTTGCTGCTCTTGAAGCCCTGAAATCTTGCTTGCAATAAAGATGGAAAAGAAAAACACTATTAAAACAAACGTCAAGAAAAACCCAACTACTGTTGCTAATACATATTTAAAAAATTGTTTCATCTGTTTTATGGATTGGTTCGAGATACAATATTAGCAATTATTTGCTAATATTTTGGCTACATTTGCCTGAAAACGAACATGCAAATGAGTATAGTATACCTACTTTTAGGAGGAAATTTAGGCAACCGTGAAAATAACTTATCACAAACACTAACTCTTATAGAAAAAGATGTAGGATATGTTCAAAAATCCTCTTCAATTTATGAAACTGCTCCTTGGGGAATTGAAGACCAACCTTTATTTTTAAATCAATGTTTACAGATCACTACTACTCTTTCTCCAGAAATATTATTGAAAACTTTAAAGAAAATTGAAGATCAAATTGGCAGAAAAGCAAGGGACCGTTGGCATGCCAGAGAGATTGATATTGACATCTTATTTTATGATGACCTCATTCATGCTGATGACTTACTAACCATTCCCCATGCTAAACTGCACGAAAGAAGATTCACCTTAATGCCTTTACAAGAAATTGCTGCTAGTTATATTCACCCAAAACTAAATAGAACCATTTCTCAATTATTGGATGAATGCAAAGATTCTTTGGAAGTGAATATTTATCGGAATGAAGAGGCTATCTCCAATAGTCTGTTTTTGTCATCCTGAAGAATGAAGGATCTTGTTACATAGTGCTAATCCAGGAATAAGATTCTTCTCCGCCAGTTGGCGGATCAGAATGACAGTTTTTTTTACAAATTTGAAAATTGAGGTCATATTGAGTTTATCGAAATATAGGCCGTTAAGACTTTGATAAACTCAGTCTGACTTCGTACTTACTTTCTTAAAAACTTCCCAAATTGCAATCCCAGCACTAACAGAAATATTCAAGGAATGCTTGGTACCAAATTGTGGGATTTCCAAGCACGCATCACAAAGTTGGAGTACTTCATCAACAACACCGTTTACTTCATGTCCTAATATTAGTGCGTATTTTTCGCCCCTTTCAGGTGAAAAGTCCTCAAGTAAAATTGCGTTATGAGTCTGTTCCAATGCAATTATTTTATATCCTTCTTCCTTCAATCTCAATACTGCATCCTTTGTCGATTTCAGATGCTCCCAATCCACTGAATCGGTTGCGCCCAATGCTGTTTTTTGTATATCTTTGTGTGGTGGACAAGCAGTAATGCCACAGAGATAAATTTTCTCAATTAGAAAGGCATCTGCAGTCCGAAAAACTGAGCCAACATTGTGCAAACTTCTTACGTTATCTAATATGACCACCAACGGGGTTTTCTTACTATCTTTAAACTCTTGCAAGGACAACCTGTTCAACTCACTCATTTTCAGTTTTCGCATCTCTTTGAATTTTAATAATGTGCTAAATTAATCGAAATTGGCAACCAAGACAAAACCTCAGAAACAGAAGGAAACACCTTTAATGACCCAATGGAATGCCATTAAAGCAAAACATCCGGGGGCGTTGTTGTTGTTTAGGGTTGGTGATTTTTATGAAACATTTGGAAGCGATGCCATTAAAACTTCCGAAATTTTAGGGATAGTACTAACCAAGAGATCAAATGGTGCTTCCGGGAATATGGAATTGGCAGGATTCCCACATCATTCTCTCGATACGTATTTACCCAAATTGGTGCGTGCGGGACAAAGGGTAGCAATATGTGATCAATTAGAAGATCCGAAATTGGCCAAGACGATCGTAAAAAGAGGAGTTACTGAAGTTGTTACTCCCGGAATTTCATTTAATGATACTGTTCTAAATCAAAAAGAAAATAATTACCTGGCCAGTCTACATTTCAATAAATCCAAAGAATTAGGTGTTGCTTTTTTGGATGTTTCAACAGGAGAATTCCTCTGTTCTCAAGGTAGCAAGGAATACATTCACAAACTACTTCAAGGATTTAATCCTTCTGAGGTCATTTACGAAAAATCAAAACAAGAAGAGTTTGTTCAAAATTTCAGCAATAAATATTACACTTATTCTTTTGATGACTGGGTTTACACTAAAGACTATGGCTATGAAACCCTGACCAAGCATTTTGGAACAAAGTCATTAAAAGGGTTTGGTATTGACCAAATGGAATCAGCCATAATTGCTGGTGGTTCGATATTACATTACATCGCTGAAACCCAGCATTCCAAGATCCAACATGTCACCTCAATATCAAGAATTGATGAAGACCAATATGTTTGGTTGGATAATTTCACAATTAGAAATTTAGAGATAATTAACTCACCCAATCCGGACGGGGCTTCGCTGATATCAGTTATTGATAAAACTCAGTCTCCCATGGGAGCACGTCTGCTAAGACGGTGGTTGGTACTACCTCTCAAAGAGAAAAAGCTAATTGAGGATCGGCTTAATGTTGTTAGTTACTTTACTAAGAATGAGAAAGTAAAAGATGAACTATCTCAAAACATAAAACAAATAGGCGACCTTGAAAGGTTGACTTCCAAGGTTGCTATTGCTAAGATCAATCCCAGGGAATTAATTCAACTTAAACGAGCATTGAACCTGATTGATCCCATTAAAAATATTTGCAACTCCTCAAAAAATGATGAATTAAGATCAATTGCGGAACAGCTAAATCCATGTAATCTAATTAAAGAAAGAATTGAAAAGGAAATAGTAGATGACCCTCCTGCCCTATTGGAAAAAGGCGGGGTTATGGCAGAAGGTGTTTCCAAAGAATTGGATGAATTGAGACAAATTTCATCTTCAGGAAAGGACTATTTGATCCAGATAAAAGAACGCGAAAGTAAAGCCACTGGGATCACATCTCTGAAAGTTGGCTTCAATAATGTTTTCGGCTACTATATTGAAGTAACCAATAGTCATAAAGATAAAGTTCCGGAAAATTGGATGAGAAAACAAACACTTACCAATGCTGAAAGATATATTACAGAAGAGCTCAAGGAATACGAACAAAAGATTTTGGGAGCAGAAGAAAAGATCAAGGAATTGGAAAACCAACTTTACACTGACCTTATCCTAAGTCTGGCAGACCACATACAACCTATCCAATTAAATGCTAATCTCATTGCCAGGATCGATTGCTTACAATCCTTTGCTGATCTGGCATTAACAAATAATTATGTTTGTCCAAAAATTGAAGAATCATTTGTGATAGATATAAAAGATGGTCGACATCCAGTAATTGAACAAGAAATAGAATTTGGGGAAGAGTATATTCCTAATGATGTTTATCTGGACAACAAAACTCACCAACTTCTCATCATTACTGGACCAAACATGTCCGGCAAATCTGCCTTATTGAGGCAAACTGCGCTAATTTGTTTAATGGCTCAGATAGGAAGTTTCGTACCGGCCAAATCAGCTAAATTGGGAATAGTTGATAAAATTTTCACCCGGGTTGGAGCATCTGATAATATTTCATCAGGAGAATCTACTTTTATGGTTGAAATGAATGAAACTGCCAGTATCCTCAACAATATCACAGATAGAAGTTTGGTATTACTTGATGAGATCGGGAGAGGAACAAGTACTTATGATGGAATATCAATTGCCTGGGCAATTGCAGAGTACCTTCATGAAAACCCAAATGCCAAACCTAAGGTTTTATTTGCTACACATTATCACGAACTAAATGAAATGGCCAACGATCATGATAGGATCAAGAATTTTAATGTGTCTGTAAAGGAAATGGACAATAAAGTCATTTTCATGCGTAAGTTAAAACCCGGAGGCAGCGCTCACAGTTTTGGAATCCATGTCGCTCGAATGGCTGGTATTCCTCCTTTGGTAATTGATAGAGCTAACGAAATACTTGTGCATTTAGAAAATGAACGTAGCACAATTGATACCAATGAGTCTGTAAAAACCATTCCCAATAACATGCAGCTCAATCTTTTTCAACTTGATGATCCCGTTTTAAAGGAGCTAAAAGAAAAGATGGAAAATTTGGATGTCAATACACTTACTCCAATAGAAGCACTTATGAAACTCAATGAGTTGAAAGGGATATTAAAAAAGTAATTTCTTCCTCCTTTGACCAATTAAACTCTTCTGTATAGGAAGTTTTGTCATATTGAGCCTGTCGAAATATTGACCGTTCAGACTTCGATAAACTCAGTCAGGCAATCCGTTGGTTTTATTTTCAAATGGTCATAGGATTAACTATAAACATTCATTATCAAGAATATTACATCTCACTTATTTACGAATTATAACAGTCTCTTTCCAAGAGATAGATCCATTACGTATTATTTGGTATTCCAATTTAAAATATATACTTTTAAGTTGACGTGAAATATCGTGAATAGAGATGCAAGGATTAATAGCTAATTTCTTATTCGTGAAACCCCAAATATCACTGATCATTTTATTTGCTCTAATTGTTTGCAGTTGCGGCAATGACACTACATCTGAGCCAACTGCACAAAAGAAAGAAAGAAAAGAGCGTACAACCGAAAAACCTCGAGAGGTTAAAGCTGATCAAGATGAAATAATGAAGATCATTGCGTCCATCAAATCCCCTTTAGA
Source organism: Bacteroidia bacterium (assembly GCA_016763665.1). The sequence continues at coordinate 4,756 of JAESTI010000183.1, forward strand.
TGAATTGAGTGTATATATGTCATTTCCAAGTGCATTTGGAAATAAATTATTGAATCCG
>JAESTI010000184.1 GCA_016763665.1 Bacteroidia bacterium
AGGCAGTGCTATATTAAATGTACAAGGTGACTTGCAGATACAATCTAATAATAATGCAAAAGCAAGTATTGACCTGGCAGATGGTGCGAGTATTTTAAATTTAGATGGGAATTTTGACATCACTGGCCAATTCTCATGGACCACTGGTAAAGAAAGTACTATTAATTTTATAGGAACAGAGCCACAAACTCTACCTGTAATTAATGGTTTGCACTTTAATAATATAAATGTGGAAAATACAAGTAGTGAAGGAGTTACTTTGGCCGGCAAAATTACTCCTTCCTACACCACCGGTAATTTAAATATCAAGGAAGGTATTTTTAACAATGGTGGATATGAGATTGCAGGTAATGCAGGAAAGGTTTTAAAGGTTCAGGATGATGCGATTCTTAATCTTACAGGGGACATTGCAATGCCTAGTTCATTTAATTATGAGCTATCTGCAAATAGTACAGTACAGTTAAGTGGGACCACTGATTTGGTTGCAGCATCTTATGGAAACCTAACGATTGCCAGTGCTACTGGAAAAACATCTCAAATAAGCACAATATCTTTAACTGGCGATGTTACAATAGCTGGAGATCTAAATATTGAAGCCGACAATATTATGGAAGTTAACAATTACAACATTTCCATTACTGGTGACATATTAATGCATGGAGAATTAAATAATGTGGGAGCAATACTGTTTGAAGGAAGTGATGATCAAACTATTTTAATGTCTACAGGAACAAACCAAATTAGAGACATAGCTATTAGTAAAAATGAAGGAAGCTTGACATTAGCAAGCCCTGTAAACATCACAAATTCATTGAATTTAGCTGCAGGAAATATATACACTACCTCTGAAAATATTCTTACTCTTGAAAGTGGAGCTACTATTTTAAATGCTTCTGCTGAAAGTTATGTAGTAGGACCAATTGCAATTACCACAAATTCCGTAAACGAATATATATTCCCTATTGGTTCCCAGGATGATAGATACTTGCCTGTATTTGTAAAACCTGCTAATGGTAGTATAAATACCTATTTAGTAGAGTTTGTTAACGATGCGTATGAGGACATACTTTCACTACAAGAAGGATTGGATGGGGTGAGTGACCTTGAATATGTGAGTATCCTGGGGACTGATGGAGGAAACCTTGATGCCCGGATCACTCTTTCTTATGATATAAATAGCGGGATAATGGATATAGCCAACCTTGCTTTAGCAAATTATAATGGAGTGCTGTGGGTTGATACGAGCACAGATATTGATATTGTGGGGGATGTAAACTCCGGAACCATAAGTGCCGACATTGTTGGTACTTATGGACCGGTAGCTGTTGCTTACCAATCTGCGGATGGTGGTGGTGGAGATCCTAACTCTATTAATGATCCAAATGATGCCAATAAGGAATTCAAAGTATATCCTAATCCATCTTCTAAAGATAATGTTGTAAACATTAGTTTCAGCGGATTTAATCCAAATGATGAGATATTGGTTATTGTTTACGATGTACTTGGAAGTCTTACTTATTCTAAAGTAATTGAAATAAATGGAACCGGTTCCAATCTTTTTGCTCTTGATCCATCAAACAAATTATCTTCAGGAGTGTATTACATTACTGGAACTAGTAATAACAAATACTATCAACAAAGATTAATAATAAAATAAGCCCCAAAATATTGAAATGGGAAAGCACCGCATTATAGTGGTGCTTTTTTTATACCCACCTACAACATCAACCAATACAAAAAATATTCTATTTTTGATAGAGTATGCATCCTCGAATTTGGTTTTTTGGCACCCTGTTTATAATTCTCATTGCAATTGATATCTATGCTTTTCAAGCTGTTAGATCAATAAGCAACGGCTATACTTCATTTACAAAGAAAATAATCTACATCACCTATTGGTTTTTTACTTTGGTTTTATTTCTTTCAATTGCTACATATCTCATCGGTTGGTATGAACATATGAGCAAAACACTTCAAATGTTTATAAGAGCCGGTTTATTTATTATTTATTTTTCCAAGATCTTCCTGGTTTGCTTTGTAATTATTGATGATATAATAAGGCTATTTACGTGGTCATACCAGAAAATATCGTTGTTGTTTAAGCAAGGAGACACAATCACCTCGTCTGGAAGCAAAATAACCCGTTCAGATTTTTTAATGAAAACAGGACTCATTGTTGCTTCTATTCCTCTAACTGCAATGACATGGGGAATAGCCTCTGGAGCTTATGACTACCGCATTCGAAAACGAACAATAACACTTCCTAACCTTCCCAAATCATTTGATGGAATTCGCATCGTTCAAATATCTGACATCCACTCCGGAAGTTTTTACAACAAAAAAGCGGTGATGGGTGGAATCGAAATGGCAATGAATGAAAAACCGGATATGATATTCTTTACAGGTGACCTGGTAAACAATGAAGCAAACGAGGTTGAAGAATACATCAACGTATTTGACAAAGTAAAGGCTCCTCTTGGAGTTTATTCTATATTAGGCAACCATGATTATGGAGATTACAAGAAATGGAGTTCACCTCAAGCTAAGATCAAAAATTTAGAAGACCTTAAATATGCGCATAAATTGCTCGGATGGGATCTGCTGCTAAACGAAAACAGAATTGTAGAGCAAGGTGGTGATAAACTTGCAATAATTGGAATAGAGAATTGGAGTGCAGTTGGTAATTTTCAAAAATATGGAAAAATAGAGCAGGCTGTAATTGGAACCGAGGACTGCTCAGCAAAATTATTATTATCACATGATCCCAGCCAATGGGAAGCCCAAGTATTAAAAGACTATAAGGACATTGACATTAGTTTTGCCGGCCATACCCATGGAATGCAGTTTGGTGTTGAAATTGGCAATTTCAGATGGAGTCCGGTACAATACGTTTACAAACAATGGGCTGATCTGTATCAAGAGAAATCGCAATATTTATATGTAAACAGAGGGTTTGGATTTATTGGTTATCCTGGAAGAGTAGGAATTTTACCTGAAATTACCGTCATGGAATTAAAAAGAGGATAGATGAATTACCTCTCCCATTTTTACATGGATGCAGATCATCCTAACCCTTATTTCCAATTCGGAACAATCCTTCCGGACCTGATCAGAAATGTTGATAGAAAATTACGAATCAATAATCATATATTGAATACCGCTGTTCCAAATGATGAAGTCAGCAGTTGATTTTAGGATGCAAAAAACATTTTGAGATTGATCATCTATTTCATAATTCCAATTTCTTCAGGGAACATACATCCCAAATTAAAACACTGCTATACGGGAGGAATTTACGGAATCCAAAATTAAAAACTCATCCTCTCGCTCATGTGTTATTAGAATTAATGCTTGACAGACTTCTCATCAAAATGGACAGGGCAATTTGTGATAAGTTCTATGCATCTCTAAACAAAATAGATTATGATGAACTGAATTTAATACTCAATAAAATACCAGGTTATGACCATCAATCCTTTTGTAATTATTTAGATAGATTTAAACAATCTCAATATCTGTATAGTTATGAATTTAATGACAAGATCATTTTTGCCTTGAACAGAATTTTTTCAAGAGTTGGGATCAATGAATTACTTGAAGGATATGAACATGAGTTTTTGAACTCAATTGACGATATAGAAATTATTATTAAAAAAGACTTTGAAAATATGTTCATAAATCTTAAAAATGAACATTTAAAAGAATTATCCAATCTTAAAACACCTCATTGAAACTGACCTCCCCTGATACCCTTCAAAAATAAATTCTAAAGGCTCATCCTTATCACACATCCCTAGTACATACAGCATGGGAAGATAATGGTCATTGGTGGGATGCGCTTTATTTGCTGCAGACCCTATCTGTTGATAATCTATTAAAGCATCAAAATTTCTACTTTCCAATCTTGCCTTTACATAAGCATCAAATTGAATTGCCCAATCATA
>JAESTI010000185.1 GCA_016763665.1 Bacteroidia bacterium
CTTCCATATTTAAAGTTTTGATCTTTTTTAATAATCATTCCTTGTAAAGCAACTTTAGCTCTTGCGAATTGTGACTTCGATGTACTCTCGGTAACTTCTAATTTTCCAGCAATCTCTTTATGAGAATATCCTTCAATGGCATATAAATTAAAAACTGTTTTGTAGCCAACCGGTAAACTTTGAATCAATTTAATTAGGTCTTGTGCATTAATATTGCCCATGATCTCTTCGCTGGCTATTTCATCTTTTGCTTCTTCAATTTCTCCAACGGAATGCATCTTAGAGCTTCTTCTATAGTATTCCAATGCAGTATTGACCATAATTCGTCTTACCCAACCTTCAAATGACCCCGAAAAACTAAATTGATCCATTTTTGTAAATACTTTTATAAATCCATCTTGTAGTATGTCTTCAGCTTCGATACTGTCCTTCGCATATCTTAAACAAACGCCATACATCTTCTTCGCAAGCAGATTATATAACTTATGCTGACAACGTCTTTCTCCGGCTTTACAGCCCTCGATCAACTCGTTTAGAACTTCCTCGCTCATTTGTATCCGAAACTATTGCTTTTGTATATAAGATGGACGTATCCTTTAAGAAGTTGCATGGAAAAATAAATTTATTCCTCTTCTTCCTTATTCTTACGAAATTTGGGGAATTTTATTTTAACAAGATCATAAGAAAGCATGACCTCGTGAGTGCCTTTGTTATAGGCAGCAAGGCTTGAAATGGTAAAATCAAATGCGTAACCGAACTTGAACCGTTCATTAAAGTGGTAACCGAAGTTAAATACTCCGGCATCTTTAGATCTATATGCAAACCCAAACCAAAATGTGTTGTGGATCAGAAAGCTCATATTCACATCAACCACTAATGGAGCCGGTTCAGTATATTTTGCCAATGCGGAAATATACATGGCTAGTTCAGGAGAAAATTCAACATTATATCCTGACGAAAAGTAAAAGTGCTTTCTTAGTCTTCCTATAGAAGTTTGAGCAGCTGTAGTATAGTTAACATCTTTTTCTATTAGATGAAGTGTAGAAGCTGCAATATAAAAAGTTCTTATTCTATAGAAAAAACCAAATCCTGCATCGGGTAACCAAGTTGTTTGATTAACAAGCGGGATGGTCGGATCATTAGAATCTGTGATCCTCAACTTGGAACCTAAAATTCTTGCCTGTATTGCCCCAGCCTGAATACCTAATCCAAAATTCCCAATCTTAGTTCGCACATGATATGCATAAGAGCTAGAGATCGAAGTCTTACCCAATACTCCTACCTGATCATTGATTATATGTAATCCTAAACCGATTTTTTTGTTTCGCATTGGGCCTTGTATACTCATTGATTGAGTTACAGGTGAGCCCTCAAAGTCTATCCATTGATATCTGTAGAAAATATTTGATGTAATGAAGTTCTTGCTTCCAGCAAAAGCGGGATTGAACAGCACCTTATTGAACCTATATTGACTGAAGTGCTCATCTTGCTGGGCTTTTGCAAAAAATCCAACAGTTAGAAATAAGGATAGTATGAATATGCGAATCAACATTATCTAATAATGGTTATATAACCTTTATAAACTTTAGAGCCTATTTGTGGATCAATTACATAATAATAAGTACCATCGGGTAATGGCTGGCCAGCACGAGTACCATCAAAGTTATTGTCGTATCCCACAGAATAATAAACTTCACCGCCCCATCGGTTGAAGATCATAACTCTTGCTTCAGGATACAGATCTATATTATGGATTGTCCATGTTTCGTTGTACTCATCTCCATTTGGTGAAATTGCAGTTGGTGGGTTTAACAAATGTTCAAATTCAACACAAAGTTCATTCGACCATGATTCATTAATTCCGGATTTGGCTTTTAGTCTATAACAATGAATAAATCCTTCATATCCATCGGTTAACACAACGGAAGTATCTAAAACCATATCGCGATAAAAAGTATATTCAGTTTCCTTGTCCAACTTTCTCCAAAGTTCATAATCATCTACTCCCGATTCCCAACCATAATAGCGATTCCAATTCACAGAAATGGTTTCCATATCCTCATCTTTTTTTCCATTCAATAAGAATGAATTATGAATTACAGTTTTCAAAGTATCGCCACAAGCATTTAAACCATACACCTTATACTCATACGGATTTTTTGAAGTTAGAACTGCTGAATCTACATATTGCTCCAACGAACTTGATAAAGTATTAATTAACTCCCAAATATCATTTGAAAATTTAACACGTCTATACACAAACACATTCTCAGGATACACATCATTATCAATGTAAATCCAATCTACCTCTATTTTTGCATCATCACTTTCTTGCGTACCTACATTAGCCATGTTCATTAGAGGTGCATCCAATAATATATTCTGAGTCACGGAATAATTCGTACAAGTATCCTTAGAAATTTCAATTACAGATAATTGAACATTGGTTGTTAAACTGTCCCATTTAACTGTGATACTGTCTGTTGAATCTCCTGCTGATATTACGGCATCAGTTATAGTCCAAACATATATTGAGCTATCAAATCCAGTGACATTATAGGCATGCAATATCTCAAATGAAGGACAAATTATGGTATCTCCAGTAATGGAACTTGTTAATGGTAAAGGGTTTACCCGAACCAATAATTTAATGGTGTCATCTTTACAATTATTTACGCTTACCTCAAGCACTGAAATTTCGTAATTACCCAACGTATCCCAATCAATTTTTATGGAATTTGTACTGTCGTCTATCAGATTTGCCCCTCCTGTGATTGCCCAATAATAGATTGAACTATCCAACCCGTTTAATTGATATTGCAATCCTGTGTTTTTCTCGCATAAATAAGTGGTTCCCAAAATTGTATCTGCTTCAGAAACTCTCCAGAGATCAACTTTTAAACTCATGGTATCACCCCAACATGTATCTACAGATTCTTCAACAACTGTAATGTTTCCATTTCCAACCGAATCCCATCGGATGGTGAGAGAATCTGTAGAGTCTGCTCCCATAATGGTTCCACCAAACACATTCCGATGGAAATAAGAACTACTAAATCCTACAACCGAGTAAACAAACTCATTACTTTGTACAAAACAGATTCCGGTATCTCCGGATATTTTGGAGGTCTTCGGTAATGGATTTACCTGAACCAATGAGTCCAAAGTATCTCCAATACAACCTTTAGTACTGACCTCTAAAACAGCAATTGGATAAAAGCCAGCAGTATCCCAATCAACAGAAAGAGAATTAGAATCAGCAATTTGGTTTGATCCTCCTCCTTGTATATCCCAATAATAAATTGAGCTATCTATCCCACTTACTTTGTACAATATGTTTGTATTCTGTTCGCAGAGATAAAAATTTCCTTCTATAACATTCGCCAAAGGTGTTTCATTTAAAATAATAGATAATGTAGCCGGTAGTCCAACACATGAGTCTTTAGAAACTTCGGTTATGGAGATTGAATGAACGCCAACAGAATCCCACCGAATAGAAAGGCTATCTGCTGTATCATTTTGACTTATGATCGTACCTCCAATTAACGTCCAGTAATATACCGAGCTATCTAGTCCTGTAACTGAATAAGAGTATTCATCACCTGCTACAAAACAAATAACTGTATCCCCGGAAATACTTGATGTTCTTGGAGTTTTATAAACTGTAATAGTATCAATTAATGTTTCTGAACAAGCATCAGGAGTATATTCTAAAACTGACAATTGATATGTTCTTGCGGTATCCCACCTTAAACTGATCGTATCTACATCAATACCATTGGCAACGGTATCTCCATCAACAAACCATGTGAAATTTGAACCTGAAAGTCCAGCAATATAATAGGTTACTAATGAAGTATCCTCACAAACTTCAGTTGCACCGGTAATTGAAGTTGCTGTTGGAGATTTAAAAACCACCACATTCAAAGTCTCAGAAACACCTCTACAAACTGTATCAATGGTCACACTTTCTTCTTCATACCATATCATTCCAGATCCGACTCCATCCCATTTTACAAAAACACGATTGGTGGTATCTCCGGTTAAAAATTGTCCGCCTACAACAAACCAATCATAAACAGAACCATTGGTGAAAACCACATTATATTTAACACTATCTATGTACCGATCACAAAGCGTGTCTGGGCCAGTTGGCAACGGAGGTTCAAGCTCGGCATTTACAACCAAATTAAGATGAAAAGTATCCCCAACACAAAGGTTAGAATCTGTTTCAATTACAGATATTTTTCCAGCCCCTGCGGTTGTCCAATCGGTAATGATGGTATCTTTGGGTGGCCCTGATACAATGCTACCATTGCCTTCCAAGAACCATTGATACGTTGAATTAGGAGGCCTCTCCACCCAATATTTTACACCTGTAACACCTGGGCAAAGCGACACACTTCCAATTATTTCCTTTGTATTTGGAGTCGGAAACACAACCACATTTGCAGTATCGGAGGAATTACATCCTCTCAGTGTATTGATCAAAATATAGGGGATAGTATCAGGGGGAAATGAAGGTGTCGTTAAGGTTATTTGGGGATTAGAAATTGATGAATCACTCAACCCTTCAGCTGGCATCCATAAATAAGTGTATCCTACTTTTGCACTTACACCCATATTTATGGAATCTCCTGTACAAAAGCCTACATCACTTCCGGCATCCGCAATTGGTAAATTTCTGATCTCCACCCGTACTGTATCCGTTGTGGAACATCCTTCTAATGTTGTTGTAACTATATAAAAAACAGTATCAGGTAAAGTATCCGAATTGATCAAAGTTATAGTTGGACGCGAACTTGAGGTGTCACTTAATCCCGTTGAAGGTGACCAAACATAAGAATATCCAACAGTTGTATCTGCTCCAATTGAGATCGTATCTCCAGAACAAAACGTAGTATCTGGACCTGCGTTTGAAACTGGTAGAGGTTTGATGACCACATTCACAGTATCATAATCTACGCATCCTGTAGTTGTATCAGTAGTCGTAACAATGTAAGTAACAGTTGTATCAGGAACACTTATCACCACCAAAGGATTATCTAAAGTAGTATTATTAAGCCCGTAAGAAGGAGACCAACTATATAAATATGGCGCTATTGTATCCCGTCCAATAGTATCCTGTTCATCAGGGCATATTCTCAAATCAGCTCCTGCATCTGGATTGGGTAAATGCTTAACTATTACCTGAGATGAATCACTTGTAACACAACCATCCAATGTAGTGGTTACTTTGTAAATAAAAGTGTCTCGACTGTTAGTAGAATTGGTTAGAGAGACAATTGGTTTAGCACTGGTCTTATCATCCAATCCTGATTCCGGGGACCATAAATAAGTGTAATTAAGTATTGAATTAGCCCCTAAGGTGTCTCCATCACCTGAACAAAAAACCAAATCATTTCCAGCATCAGAAATTGGCAATGGCCTTGTAATGATCCTGGCTGTGTCATAAGCTGTACAATTAAAAACTGTTACTGTAACATCATAGAAGTTGGTATCTGGAATACTGTCTGCATTGGTTAATGTTAGTTTTGGTTTAGATGAAGAAGTATCATCCAGCCCTGTTGATGGATTCCATACATAGATATACCCCACAGTTGAATCTGTTCCCAACTCTATTGTATCTTGCTCACAAAAACTTTGATCTGCTCCGACATTTGGTATAGGATAAGGGCGAACCACAACCTGCACCGTATCTGCATCAATACAACTGGTAAGATCATCAACAATGGATAAGATATATATAGTTGTGTCCGTAATAGCACTTGTATTGATCAACGATATCTTAGGATCAGCAATAGTAGAACTCGATAATCCTTGAGTCGGACTCCAGGTATAAGAATAAGTCGGAACATCAGAAGCTCCTAATTGTATACTATCTGCAGAACAAAAACTGATATCCGCTCCTGCTTTCGCAACAGGTAGTGTATCTATTTGAATGGATAAGTCTATGGTATTTCCCGGGCATCCTCGCCTGCTAACTGTGGTAAGACGTACATTTCCAGTCCCGGAACTGCCCCAATCAATTACTATAGTATTCGTACTATCCCC
>JAESTI010000186.1 GCA_016763665.1 Bacteroidia bacterium
AACTTGGAAAATATCACGCAATCATGATAAATTCTAATCATAAGTCAAGACATGCGGATTTAAGGTACAAATGCGCGCAAGTGAGTAATTGGAACTTAAGTTAAGCTTCCCTCCCGCTCTTTCTCAAGTTTGCCAAGTTCTTCCTGTACCTTTTCCCAATCCTTCATTAATTTACTTAATTGCTCTTGCTTTTTCTGATAATCATCAAAAATACCTGGTTGAGAAGATAATTCTTTGAACTTTTCAGGATCTGCAAGTTGAGCATCCAAATCCTTAAGGAATAGTTCTAACTTTTCTATTTCATTTTCAGCTTCCCTGACTTGTTACTGAGTTTCCGTATGTCTTTCTGAAGTTGTTTTTTGCGGTTATAGCTTATTTTGTTGGATGATGGTGTCTTTTCAAGCTGAACTGGCTTTGTATCATTCTTAGATTTTAATTCAAGATGCTTTAAATCGCTTACATTTCGTGAATTTAAAAACACATTGATATCACCAATATATTCCTTGATATTTTTATTCTTGAATTCATATACTTTTTCTGTCAGCCCTTGTAGGAAATCTCTGTCATGAGATACAATAATCAATGTACCATCATATTTGATCAGTGCTTGTTTGAGTATATCTTTTGAAAGCATATCCAAATGATTGGTAGGTTCATCCATCACCAGGAAGTTAATGGGTTCCATTAAGAGTTTGCATAATGCAACTCTTGCCCTCTCCCCTCCAGAAAGTATCCCGATCTTTTTATAAACTGTGTCTCCACTAAATAAAAAGGAACCTAAAATATTTCTAACCTTGGCGCTGGTTTGCTCAGTTGCAGTATTCTCGATTGTTTCAAGTACAGTCAGTTTTTCATCTAGTAATTCCGATTGATTTTGTGCGTAATAGCCTATCTTCACCATGTGACCCAATTCCAGATCACCGATGTAATCCAATTCATTGACTAATATTTTGGCGAATGTAGTTTTACCTTCTCCATTTTTACCTACAAATGCGATTTTCTCCTCTTTTCTTAACTCTAAATTTACACCCCGCAGAACCTCAAGCATATCATAACTTTTTGAAATATTTTTTGCCCTAAATGTTGTTTTTCCAGAATGCGGTGCAGGAGGGAATTTGAAATGCATAGCTGACGCATCTACGGATTCTACTTCTATCCTTTCCAACTTATCCAGTTTTTTTATTAGAGCTTGTGCAAATGCTGCTTTGCTTTTTTTATACCTAAATTTTTCAATAAGCTGTTTTGTATGTTTAACATACTTGTCCTGGTTCTTTTTGGATTGAATTTGCTTTTCCTGTCTCTCTTCTCTCAATTGCACATATTTTGAGTAAGCAGCTTTGTAGTCCTGAACAGAACCGAAGTTTAATTCAATGGTACGATTGGTTACAGCATCCAGGAAAGCTTTATCATGAGAAACTAACATCACAGAACCGTTATAACTTTTGAGCCATTGCTCTAACCACATTATAGATTCTATATCCAAATGATTGGTTGGTTCATCTAAAAGTAAGGCATCAGGTCGTTGCAGCAGAATTTTAGCCAATTCGATTCGCATCCGCCAACCTCCACTGAACTCATTCGTTGACCGATCAAAATCTGATTGTAGAAACCCTAAGCCGGTAAGGACTTTGGTAATTTCTGATTGAATTGAAAACCCATCAAGCATTTTATAAGATTCTTCTAACTCAGCTACTTTGGTGATCTTCTCTAAATAATCTTCGCCAGAATGGTCCGTTACATTCTCCAATTCAAGTTTTAACTGAGCTATTTCCTTTTCTATATTTTTAACATCTTCAAATGCTGATTCTGCTTCTTGAAGTACAGTTAATCCATCTTTAAACTCCAAATCTTGCGTTAAGTAACCTGTTTTCAAATCTTTGGAAGTAGATACATCGCCTTCATTTGGTTTTAATGAACCGCTGATAAGATTCAACAGTGTAGTTTTTCCTGCACCATTCTTGCCCACCAAGCCGATCCTGTCTCCTTCATTTACCATAAAGGATACATCATCAAACAGTGTTTGCCCACCAAAATAAACCGATACTTTGCTTAAAGATATCATAGGGTGCAAAAGTAGTAAATTGTTGGATTCAATCTGTGCTCAAATTGCCAAGTCGTACCACATCTTTTGTCAATGCCTTTAAGATATGGCACGACTGGCTGCTGGCAGAGCTAAACAAAGCGTTTTGAACAGTTTTCCATCCGAAATTTCACAACCTGCCTGGGTCATTTCTAAAATTTCCAGTTCACGCTCATTGGTATATTTCTTTTCTGAAGTATAAACTTTTAATGATGACGGAGGGTTTTTCATTGATTTTTCGACAAAAGCATGATCAGTAAAATCAACCTTTTCTACTGCTGAAGCGGTCATCCCAACCAGTATGAACTTATCATCCAAACATTGATACGTCTTGACTTCTGTTCTATCTCTATATTCTAAGAATTTCACTTTCCGTAATACTCCTTCCATCACTACATCACTGAATAGATCTAAAATATGATTGGCTTTTTCGTTCTCTTCTTGTTTCATTTTTTCCCAATCATCTGCAGTAATACTATTTACAATTAAGTAATCAATAAATTCCTTTTCTAATTCATGAAGTTCTTCTTGTGTTAAAAGTCTGTATTTAGGCATTATGAATGATACTAATATGCTAATGAATACAAATGATACTAATAATAAATGCGAATTAACGAATACGCGAATTCACGATTAACAAATAGGTGTTGTTTAGATATGAGGTAAAATAAATTCCAGGCTTCAGCCGTATTGGATAAAAACGTTGGTAACCATTTAAGTCAATAAGTGCTACCCTGCTTCCTAAGTAATTATAAATGATCAGATAATTACTCATTGGTTGGGATGATAACACTTCTAAATTCCCGTTAGAGTATTTGATCGTTACTTCTGGTCCCTTCTTTTCTACTACTCCAGCATAAATCCCCCAAATTCTATCTATCCATTCAGGGTAATCAATAAATGGATTTCTGTTATTTTGGATTGCATAAATAGCATCGTTTCGGTCTGTCTCTTTTTGGCTAACCGTATCATCATAATGCCATTGCAACAACATATCAAGTGCCCAGGAAGAAAAACTACTTCCGCTCAACATATCACTGTTCCAACCTGATACACTATTTTTATATCGTGTTATCATATAGAAATAAGTTCTCGCCAGGTCTCCTTTGTATTCATCAATTGGTTCGAACACTTTGTCTGAATAACCGGGATAAGAACAATTTCCTACTTTACTTCCATTGCTGGAAGTCCAATCAGAACTGGAAACTTCACCGAATGGGTAATTAGCTCTTTTATTATTGACATATCCATCCGTTGGATATAGGGCAAATAGATCTGAATACATTGGGTAGTCATCATTGAACCAGCTTTTAGGAAATGAATGTTCCCTATTATAACAATCTCCCTCTGAATTGTAATTTCCACATTTGTCGACTGTAAAACTGTACGTGTAAGATGAGGTACCGCCGGGATTATCCGAGTAAATATCCCAAACTTTACCGGATGCCGTAGCGTCTATTGTTTTGAAATGGCTCCATGCATCATCATAATCTTGCTGGTCATGATTTTTAATGAGATCATAAAGCGCTTGATATAACTCATCTCCATACTTGTTGTATACGCTATCATAATAACCTGCTGGCGATTGAGCAAACAAGACGGCAGGAATTAGTACCAATATGAAAATTACACTTCTCATTTTCTCTTAACTGCAAGTTCTGCTAATTTTTATATTTGTGCAATTCTAAAATCTCCCATTAAGGGCGCATTGGTGTTCTTTTTCTATAAATTGATTCCGTGTTCTTGAATATGAACTATTAAATCATTATTCGTGATTTTATCAAAATGGATTACGTCAAAGAAATAAGGTAAAGGTGTTTCCTGATTAAGGGTCGTTTGAATTTTCACTAGAATATCGCTAGTGACATGTTCTCCTTTTACAACAATATCAACATCGGAACCATTTTTATAGTTGCCCATTGCACGCGATCCAAAAACAATAATTTCTTTAATCTCAGGGAATTCAGAAAATACTTGTTTTATAATTTGCAGATCAGTGCCAGTTAATCCAAACTTCATTCCTCCAATTGTTTTTCCAGATAATTCTGAAGGTCATTAATGACAGGATAGTATTTATGAATAATATTATTGACAACTTCCTCTGCTATTTTCTTATCATAGGTATGCACAGTTTGATTCCTCGCCTCTAAGGCTTCCATCCAAATATGTCCATCAGATATAATTTCAGCTTGAAAAGCTTCTTTTACACATTCACGAGGACTTTTAACGACAAACCCTTCTGATTCCAAATAGTCTTTCATTAGTTTCCATGACAATTCAAAACTCATCTCAAAAAATTGAATAATACCAGCTTGCTCAGCATCGGAAGGCTCATTGATAGCTATGGCTTCCTTTAATAATTGGTTAGCTTTTATGAAATTTTGGAATCGTTGTTTCCAACGTATTTCTTTATTCATCACTTGATAATATATCTGTAATTATACTAAATTTTGGTGGAAGTAATCTTCATTTTTTAAAACAAACCGCCCCGATTATCTTCAGAATAATCTTTAGGAGGTACTAAATTAAGAGAAGGTATTTTTTCATTCAGTCCTTTTATCATATAAGCAGAAAGATCAGCACTTAAATATTTATAAGGTGCTGGTTGGTGCATGAAGAAGTAAACAGATTTAACTCCTTCATTGATCCATTTTGCAATTCTATCCACCCACTCATCAATTCGAATAAAATCTGATGGGTGTAGTTTTGCTCCTACAAATCGAACAAATACAGTATCTGTTGTGAGAATTTGATGGACTGTATCCCTCCTGCCTGGTGCATCTGTAATTACAAGAGATATATTCAATTCGTTTAAGAGATCGCAAAAATTATCATCACTAAAGAATTCTACATCACGCACTTCCAATGCCATGGAAAAATCTGAAGGTTTATTTCTTAGGAAGGTCTCCAATTCTCTAAATCGTTTCAAACTAAAGTGGGGCCGCAACAATAAAAATGAAGTTCCTGCACTTTTTCCAAAAAAATCAACCAATTCAAAAAACTTATCCATAAAATGCATCACACGCTTATCATTCAAGTTCTTTACATTTGCAATGTTATCTGGAAATTTAAAGCTGAATTTAAAATTTTGAGTAGCGCAAGCTTTCCACTTTTCTAAAGTACTTTTTGCAGGGATTCCATACCGCATGGCATTCACCTCAATGGAATTAAACTGTTTGCAGTATTCTTCCAGATAATTTTTTGGTTGTGTTTTCGGTGGGTAAATTTTACCAACATATTCTTTCTCCGACCAAACAGGGCAACCAATGTATATTTCAGGTTTACCTGACGGCTTTAACTCTTTTAACAGATCAGTTGTGCGGAGATCATTGCTGGGTAAACTAAATTTAAGCCCGTCAAGATGTTCAAGGTATCCAAACTTCATATTTATTAATTGAGAGAAATTTCTACTCCTACCGGGCAGTGATCCGAACCAATATAATCAGGGAGAATAAATGCTTCGTTAACATTATTAATGATAGATTTACTTGTTAGAAAATAGTCAATTCTCCAGCCAACGTTATTTGCTCTGGCGTTGAATCTGTAACTCCACCAGCTATAGGCGATCTCCTCCGGATGTAAATGCCTAAAAGTATCTACAAAACCGGCATTTACGTAATTATCCATCCCATCAATCTCTACTTGAGTATAACCAGCAGTCTTGTTATAATTAGACTTTGAATTTTTAATATCAATCTCTGTATGAGCAACATTCAAATCTCCGCAAACAATTACAGGTTTTGTCTTTTCAAGATCTTTTAAATATGCTAAAAAATATTTATCCCAACCTTGTCGATAATCCAGTCTCACTAATCCTTGCCCCGAATTAGGAACATAAACTGTTGTTAAGTAAAACTTATCAAATTCAGCAGTGATTACTCTTCCCTCTGTATCGTGAATTGCAATTCCAATATCCCTGGTGATATTTAATGGTTCTTTCTTGCTTAGAATCGCAGTTCCTGAATAACCCTTCTTTTCAGCAGAGTTAGAATTAAAAGTGTATTCCGAAAAATCTTTAAGCACTTCCGCTACCTGATCATCTTGCGCTTTTGTTTCTTGCAATCAAAGCACATCTGGATTCATTTTTTTTATAGATCCCGAGAATCCTTTTTTGGCTACAGCCCTTATTCCGTTTACGTTCCAGGATATTATTTTCATAGTTTTTATTTTAAAATTAAGGATTCAAATGTAGTGATTTTTTATGTAGTAGTGACGTATGGCAATACGTCACTACTACATTATTTACTATACAAACTTCCTAACGGAACCATATTTTTACAATCTAATGCAACAGCACGTTTTATGGAGTCCCTTCCAAAGCGGTTTCTGATCTTATCCATAGTTTTATATAAATTGAGTATTCGATGAGAATTTTCAAATAAATTTGTTTGATATGCGGAATTAATCAATTGACTAAAGCGAATTCCTATTAATCTTACCCGCATTCTTTTATTATGAAACTGACCAAAAATTCGCAATACTTTTTTAATTATTGATTGATCACAAATAGTGTATGATATTTTTTCTTGTTTTGTATAAGTAGAAAAATCAGCATATCTTATCTTAACTGTTATGCAAGAAGTTAGTTTCCCTCCTTTTCTTAGCTGATAAGCCAAACTTTCAGCCATTGCAATAAGAATACTTTTAAGTCTGTCTACATCAGCAGTATCTTTTTCAAATGTACGTTCCAGAGACATAGATTTCCTGTGGTAATAAGGAATTACCGGTGTATTGTCAATCCCATTTGCCCGCTTCCAAATAGATACCCCACTTTTTCCTAAGAGTCTATTCATTAATTGCATGGTTGTCAATTGGACATCTTTTAGATAAATAATACCTACGTTCTTAAGTATGTTAGCAGTTTGCTCTCCAACCATTGGCATTTTCTTAACAGGCAAGGGAGCTAAAGAACTCTTTTCACTACCATAAGGAACCTCATCGTAGTTATTAGGTTTTGATTCTCCCGTAAGTATCTTTGCAATTGTTTTATTACTGGACAGTCCAAACGAAATAGGTAGTCCAGTTTCTCTAATTATTTTTTCTCTTAGTTCTTTTGCCCAACTATAGCAACCATAAAACCGATCCATTCCAGTTACATCAATATAAAATTCATCAAGAGAATATTTTTCATATAATGGAGCTTTTTCTGAAATTATTTGAGTGACCATATTTGAATATTTGCTATAAAACTCCCCTTTTACATTGATAACAACAGCTTCAGGACATAATCTGCTGGCCATATTGATAGGCATAGCAGAATGGACTCCGAATTTTCGTGCTTCGTAACTGGCTGAAGAAACGACACCTCTGTTACTACCACCTCCTACAATTACGGGTTTACCAATTAGACTTGGATCAAGCAAGCGTTCACAACTAACAAAAAAAGAATCCAAATCCATATGAACAATAGCTCTATTCATTGTGTCTATAATTTAGTCATTTTATAGTTGACAATATAGACATTTATTTGTATATTGCAAAGAAAAACTGCAAGTGTTCACAGAACATTGAAATTGGAGATTAGGCACAAATGAAAAGAGTTTACGAATTTCAAACTGTGAACAGTTACAAAAAACTTTCAATCATGCACTTCCCTGACAACCTTAAA
>JAESTI010000187.1 GCA_016763665.1 Bacteroidia bacterium
TATTTCCTTACTCCAAGAACCGGTATTTGAGTTTTTTATGGCTTTTGAAATAGAAAATAATTGGGATGCGGCATATGTCGAATACTCTGTTGATCATGGAAAGAAATGGAATAAATTGGGAGATGCAAATGATCCTAATTGGTACAATAGCAGCTTGGTGGGAGATGGAAATTCAACCGGATTACTGTGTACAGGTGCGCAATGGGAAGGTATTGATTCGATATATAAGATACTGACCAAGTATTACAGAAGCTTAGCACCAGTTAAAGGTGAAAGCAACCTACTAATAAGAATTGTGATGTCATCAGATCATTTTCTTAGTTACGATGGAATGGTTGTTGATGATATCAAAATTTATGATGCTGCAGATTCATCGAAATCACCACAGGCTAATTTTTCTGCCATAACTATTGAATCATGCGAAGGTGATTCAATTGAATTCATAGACGAGAGTTTATTTACACCTACATCATGGTTGTGGAGTTTTAAAGGCGGTTCTATAGGATCTGATACTACTCAATATCCCGTTATCAGCTATGATAGCTCTGGAACCTATGATGTTACTTTAATAGTGTTTAATGCATTGGGCAGTGATACCATAACAAAATCAGCTTATATAGCGGTCAACGAAAATCCTTCGGTACTAATAGGTATAACTGACGTGGCTTGTTATGGCGACACCACTGGTTATATTGATTTGAATGTTACAGAGGGGACACCTCCTTATTATTATTGGTGGTCAAATGGGCAGATATCGCAGGATCTATCTGATGTTGCAGCGGGAAATTATTATGTAACCGTTCGTGATGTAAAAGATTGTAACGTTTTGAAAACTGCTACGGTTAACGAACCAGATGAAATGTTGATGACCTGGCAAAAAAAGGATGTTCTTTGTGAGGATAGTGTTGGTTACATAAGCGTTATAGCAACAGGTGGAACCAACAGTTTTTCATATTGGTGGTCTAATGGTGTAACTGATTCTATAATTACGGGATTGACTGCAGGTTTGTATTATGTTGCAATAGGAGATGGAAACAAATGTTCTATAGAGGATACTATAACGATATTGCAACTTAGCACCAACTTGATCCTTTCAAAAACTGATGTTGATTGTTACGGAGAGAACATAGGTTCTGTAACGGTTGAAGTGGCAGATAACTCACCGCCATATTCTTATTTCTGGTCCAATTCTGATTCAAGTAGCTTTATTGACAGTTTGTATGCCGGAACGTACATTGTCAGCGTGATCAATTCAGACAATTGCTTGAATATTGATAGCATTACCATTTTACAACCGGAGTCTATTTCTGTAGATGTGATTTTGAATGATATTAGTTGTAAAGGATTTAATGATGGTTCCATATCAGTTAGTGTTTATGGTGGTGTTTCTCCTTACGAGTATGTATGGTCGAACGGAGATTCTGTTCCTGATTTATTGAATCTACCACCCGGAAACTATATCCTGACTGTAATCGACAATAATGATTGCTCAAAAAACAGGAACTATAATATTGATGAGCCTGATACCTTAGATGTTCTTGCTACTGTCACAAATATTTTGTGTTATGGAGATAGTAGTGGTTCTATTAAAATTTATACTTCTGGTGGCACTACTCCCTATCAGTATTTCTGGTCTAACGGAGATACAATTGATAGCTTGTCAAATTTAAAATTTGGATCGTATACGATTACCATAACTGATGATAACAAATGTATATCGACTAAAAGTGATAGTGTTGCTCAACCCCAAAACCTTGCACTACTCATCACGGATTTTATTAGTTCCACTTGTTTAGATGAGAAAACCGGGTTAATAGAAACAAGAGCTATTGGAGGAGTTAGTCCATATATATTTATATGGAGTAATGGAGATTCTACTAGCAATATCAAAGAATTGGATGCCGGATATTATTCTTTAACTGTTATTGATGCAAATTCTTGCTTGAAAATTGCGGATTCTTTTGCCGTAATTAACCATCCTGAAATGAGCTTATTTATTAAAGCAACGGATGCTATTACCGGGAATAATAATGGAACAGCAACCGTTAGTGTCGGAAGTGGTGCTATTCCGGTTGCCTATCTATGGGATGATAGTTTAGCCCAAACTACTTCAGTTGCTACCGGATTGGCTTCAGGAAATTATAAGGTTATCGTTACCAGTGAGTTTGGCTGCCAAGATACATTGACAGCAATAATAGGAACTGTTGACTATATTTCTGAGTTAAATAATTTTGGAATACAGATCTATCCAAATCCTAATAGTGGGAAATTCGTTGTAGAATTTGCGAACTTCAGAAAAAAAAGTATTGAGATTCAAATACTGAGCATTGATGGAAGAATACTTTATTCAAAGCGTTTGCCAAATCACCAAAGTGAATTTAAAAAGGAATTAAGTTTGAAAAACAGTTCCAAAGGAGTTTTCATTTTGAAAGTTGTTAGTGATGATGTAGTGCTTTATAGAAAGATTGTATATCAGTAAACTCAGGCACACTCATAAAATAAATCGTTTATGAGATAACAGAGAAGAGAGCCATTCAGAATACAGTTTGTTAGATATTGACAGGTAGAAAAATTTAGTATATTGAGGTTGCAAAAGTGGAGACCAGAAACCACTTTAAAAACGGGGCGTAACCGAAAAGCCAAAAGAGTAGGAGGCATTAAAATTTAATCAAAATGGAACAACAAAAAGTAGATATGTTTATGATGTCAAATGGCAAGTATTTTGAAAGCCATCAAATTGCATTTATAAGTGACCGGCTTTCACAATTGGACGATTCTAAATTTATTTTATTGCAATCCGTTAACCTGCATAATCCTACCATGATATTGATTGTTTCATTATTAGGTGGCAGCCTTGGTATTGACCGATTTATGATAGGAGATACTGGTTTGGGTGTTGGAAAACTCCTTACTTGTGGAGGGTTTGGAATTTGGGCAGTCGTAGACTGGTTTTTAATCATGGGGGCCACTAGAGAAAAGAATTTTGAAAAGCTTAACCAAGTGATGGTTTGATTGAATGA
>JAESTI010000010.1 GCA_016763665.1 Bacteroidia bacterium
CCGGAGCAGTCAGTAATATTAAAGCAAATTTGGTTCCTTTGTTCCATGTTTTGATCGATATTTCTCGATCCCAATCTGGCTTAATGATCTTCATAGTAATTTCTACAATGCTGGATTCGCCACTCATTTTTTGATCTGCTTTATTGACGATATCTGTAGCGTTTTGAGCGGTAAGCTGGGTTATCAAAATGCTTAACAAAAATGTCATCAAGTATTTTATCTTCATCATCAATAAATAATTTGTATTCTATATTAATAGTAATAGTCAGATTGAGCAGAGTCGAAGTTTGTTCGGTCTATATTTCGACTTCACTTAATATGACCTTGCGAATTTGGGCGCTAATATACGCCTATGATTTTATTAAATGGTTTGTAAAAAAGGAAATACCAAAATAATGGTATAGTAGAGCCTAGAAAATGATTTCGCAGTTAGGTAGAGCGAGTCTTAAGCTATTCACTTCTTTTTCCGAAAGAGGATTGTCAGTTAATACTAGTTTTTTTAACCCGGTAAAATGGGACATTTTCTCAGGAAGTTTATTTATCAGGTTGCCACTCAAAATCAGCACTTTTAATTCTTTAAGATTGCATAGATGAACAGGTATAGTTTCTATCCTGTTATTTGATACATCAAGTACTTTTAGGTTTCCCATATTGCCTAGTACCATGGGAAGTTTTGAAATTTTATTGTCACTTAACAACAAGTACTCAAGGCTGTTTACACATTCTAATGCTTCAGGTATTGAGCTTAAATCGTTTTCGTTAAAATTTATTTTCGTTAGCGTATTGATCTTAATAATCGACTTTGGAATTTCACTTAGATGGTTTTTCCATAAAATGATGGATGTTAAGTTATCTAATTGTGATATTTCTTCAGGAAGTGAATAAAGGGAGTTAGATGTTAAGTCGAGATGCTCCAATGATTTTAGTTTTCCAATTTCTGGTGGAGGTACGGAATAAAAATTCCATCCAAGACTGAGTTTTTTTAAACTTGAAACATGACTGAGTTTTACACAAGCGTCTTTTATATTGAAGGTTGGATTGTCACCTATATTGATTTCCTCTAACTTCTTAAGTTTTATAATTTCGACAGGAAGAATAATTATTTGATTATTCCAAAGGTTTAAGTAGCGTAAATGTTTGAGTTTGCTTATTCCGGGAGGTAGCGCAGTTAGTTCTTTGCTTTCCAGATTTAACCTTAGAGCCTCATCTGCATGTTCTATGGCTTCATCTACTTGCCTGAACTCTTTAGGAACATCCGGTCCTGAACCATCTATACCTATTCCTTGAGCCAGTAAAGCATGGTGGATCAAAAGAAATATTACAAATATCTTATAGGTTTTCCCCATCATCTGGACTTAATTCATGGTAAACTTAAAAAGTTTATTTAACGTAGACAGCATTAAATGTTCATTATTAGTGCTTTTCTTGTCACATCAAAACATGCTATTTGATGCTTTTGACATTCATCCATTATTTTTTTGGCATACCAATATGAGTTTGAGGAATCTATTATTAATTGTTTGAAGTGAATGATCTTTGCAAGATTTTCAATTTTGACTTTAATATTATTGCTGAGTATTAGATAATCTACTTCAATTGGTTCAATACTAGTGGAAAAATTGGAATCCTTCAATAGCATTAATTTCTTGTCACAAAATTGAATAAAATTATTTCGAAAGTATATGTCAGGTGCTTGATAATTTTGATTTGAATTGTCCAGACTAACTTTTTCCAATTGGTCAATTCCAAGCGTCCACAAATTGTTTTTTAAATGAAATAACATTTTTTGTTCATCATCTAACAAAGAAGAATTTGAAGCTAATATGCTTTTGTTTCCGCTTACAAAGTTAATGGCAGTGGTTTTAGGTACGCTGTAGAAAATTATTTTTTTCTGAGAGGAAGTTGTGAAATTATCTAGGAGATTTCCTGTGGCTAATAATATTGCTACTCCACATACAACTGTTAATGTCCATTTTCTTTTGGTTGTAAGGAATACAATCAGGCCGATAATTAAGAAGTATATTAACCATGTATCCAATATCGTTATTGATATTCCGTAAATTTTAGAATAAGGGAATCCTTCAAACAAAAAAATACAATAGTTGAGGCTTTTAATTATATAAAGCAACATAATGCCGACAACATTAGCCAAAACACCAATTTGTGAAACAATGAATAAACAGATACCGAAGTAAAGAATGAATGTTGCTCCAGGGATAACGATAAGATTGGAAACGAGAAAGTATACCGGAAACTGATGGAAGTACAGCAGCCCCAGTGGAAAAGTTGCGATTTGTGCTGCAATAGAAACTGCTGTTATTGACCAGATCTTGTCAAGCAGCCAGTTATTAGTTGTAAATTGATTGTAGAGTTTTGGGTACAAATAAACTATACCGAGCACTGCAAGATAAGAAAGTTGAAATCCGACCTGCATTATCAAATAAGGATCATAAAGAAGCAATACAAAAGCAGAAACACACAATGTATTGTAAATGTTCGTGTATTTTTTTAAAGATGATCCAACTATGATAAAGCTGAACATAGTAGCAGCCCTAAAAACAGATGGTGACAATCCCGTGATCAGTGCATAAAGCCACAGGGCAAGAATCAGGATAATTGTTTTAATATATGTACCATATTTTCTCTTATCTAGAAAGGCAAGAGAGAGGTTCAGTAAAATGTAAATTATTCCGACATGAAGTCCCGAGACTGCCAGTACATGCATCGCTCCTGAAGAAGCATAAGCATTGGTCAGGTCATCGCTTAGGTCATTTTTATAGCCAAGCAAGAGTGCAGATGCTACAGCGAATTCATCTTGATCAGGCAGGTGTTGATTTAATATATCGAGTAAATAGAACCGGATATCATAAGCAATTTGAAGAATACTATGTCCATTGTTCTTTTTAAGATCTTTCCAGTCATCAGGTTTTACATATAGCCTGTGGTAAATGTTATGAAATGATAAATAGCGCTTGTAATTGAATTCATCAGGATTTTTGGGAGATTCCAGTAAGGTTGGATTTGTATGAATGAGAATAACATCACCATAGTTGAGTTTTGAGGCGGTACTATCTTTTTTGAAATAAACAATACATTTTCCGTTAGTAGTAGTACTTTGGTTATTTGTATATATTTGATTTACTTCAACCGTTGTTTTATACGACTTGGGATTATCTTTAAGCGGTTCAGTAAGTGTAGCAATAAGGGTAGAATTATCCTTTAAATAATTACTGAAGTGATTTTGATCATATGCGGCTGTTCTGAAGATGGTTAACCGGTATCCAACAGAGAAAAGAACAAGATTAATTATGATTCCCTGAAGCCAGCGAAGTTTGAAGTTAGAAGATATTTTTTTGAAAAGTATTGTTGAAATGAAAGTAAAGAGCAGGAAAATAATTACCCAAAAGAGAAACGAAACTGGTTGTTTGAAATAGATGCCTGATAAAATGCCTCCGATAAAAGGAAATATCAATCGAATAAATGGAGCTTGGTTCCAGGAAAAATTCATGTATTGGAATTGGTTTGGCAAAAGTATTATTTTCCTTTTGGTGGGTATACTATTCTTTGAAATTTCTTGCAAGAAATACGATGATCTGGAAATTACTTATACCGAAATCAGTTCTGGAACAGAAAACGATCTGTATTCAATTTATTTTTACAATGACTCTATAGGCTTTGCTGTTGGTGGTAAAAATTATTGGGAAGGAACTATTTTGAGATCAACAGATGGCGGTGAAACGTGGAGTCGAAAACTCTCAACCGTAAATTGGGAATTAAGAGAAACAGTTTTCACCAGCATAGACACCGGGTTTATTGTGGGAAAGAGAAAGACTATTATTAAAACAGTAGATGGTGGAGAAACCTGGAGCAGGTTGGTTCCAGAACTTACTGCTGAAGCAGATTCTTCAAAATTTCTAAACTTTACTTCAATTGCTTTTGGGGATGCCAAGAATGGGATTATTGTTGGCGGTAGTGGTTTTGATGATGGCGTTGTTTTGCGAACAATCGATGGTGGAACTA
>JAESTI010000001.1 GCA_016763665.1 Bacteroidia bacterium
ACGCCTACAACTGAACCCTGCATTTTCAGCAAATGTGGCAAAGCGATCTTGGTACAATGTACAGTTCCCCAAAAATTGATGTCCATCAATTTTTTAATAACTGCAATTTCTGTATCCGCAAAAATGGATCTCATAGAAATTCCTGCGTTGTTTATTAGCACATCAATCTGATTGAAATACTCAATGGTTGTATCCATAAGTTTTTGGCAATCTTCTTCCTTTGATACATCTGTTTGAACCGCCAGAGCCTGACCTTTACCAATCTTTATGTCATCTACGATATCATTCAGTTTTTCAATATTTCGAGCAGCCAAAACAACAATAGCACCTTCTTTAGCAAATTTCATGGCGCAAGCTTGGCCTATTCCTGATGAAGCTCCTGTAATTATGACTACTTTATCTTTCACTTATTTCCATTTTATGGAGCAACCTGCAGCTTGCGTATTATTATTAGCAATATTTTGACCATTCAAAACTGCTTCAATTGCATTTTCTACATATTTCTCATTAACGGATTTTGATTCCATGCAGTTATCGTCTATTGCACCATGATATACCAATTGTTGATTTGCATCGAACAAAAGAGTCTCTGGAGTTCTCTCTGCCCCAAATGCCTTTGCAATTTCCTGTGTTTCATCAAACAAATATGGAAACTTTAAATTCAATTGTTGGGAAAGGTTTTTCATGTTCTCAAAAGAATCCTGGGGGTATTTTATAACATCATTGGAACTGATCATTGCCATTTTAAAGCTCTCATTTGAAAAATTCGTATACAGATCATTAATTCTTTGATGATTTGCCACTACATACGGACAATGGTTGCAACCAAATATTATTAACGAGCATTGAGTATCGTCAAAGTAATTGTTAGCATAATTTTGTCCATCAACTGATGGAAGGTCGAAACTTGAAATTATATCTCCAATATTCATTGTTGTTTTAGTTTTTCTCTAAATTTTTTCTTGAATTTTTCGAGTTTCGGTTTAATTACCATCGTACAATATGGCAGTTCCGAATTTAAACTGAAATAATCCTGGTGATTATCATCGGCTTTATAGAATTTAGAAACAGAAGTTATCTCAGTAACAATTGGTGCACTCCATTCTCCTGATTCATTGGCAGCTTCTAAGGATTTTTGAGCAATTTCCTTTTGTTGCTCACTGTGATAAAATATTGCTGACCGATATTGTGTTCCAACATCATTTCCTTGTCTGTTAAGAGTTGTCGGATCATGAGTTGCCCAAAAAGCTTCAAGCAATTCAGCATAACTGATCTTTTCAGGATCAAATGTTATTTGACAAACTTAAGCGTGGCCAGTAGTACCTGTACAAATTTGCCTGTATGAGGGATTGTCCACATTTCCCCCAGAGAAACCGGACTCTACTGTCTCTACTCCTTCCAAGGTTTCATAAACAGCTTCTACGCACCAGAAACATCCTGAACCTAAAGTTGCTACTTCAAACCCAGTAACACCATCTAAATTTTTATTATCATCCACAATTAAATCTTGGTTATTTTTTTGTGCGCATGAAGATAAAATGTTTATCAATAAAAGAAAAACAAATAAGGATTTTGAAAGAATTTTGTTCAATTGTAATTTTGATTAGTTATGGAAATAGGTGAGCCTTTTACTCCATGATTCCTTTCCGTCTGTAATATGGATGAAATAAAGGCCAGTGTTCACATTTTCGGGAAGTGTTAAAGTTGTACTCGAATATCCAGGTTGAACATTGTTAGTTTGTGATTTTATCAATGAACCACTCATAGAGAAAACGCTTGTAATTATTGCCTTATTCTCTCTCGAGTTAAAATTTAGTTGTACTTGATTGTTATTAACACTGTAAGAAATTTTAAAACCCTCTTGAGTAGTTGACAAAGTTTCAATTCCAGTCAGGTTTTTAGCCGTTTCAATTTCCATATATATTGGTAAATGATCAGACATTATGTGAAGTGCATCTGCAACAGTTGTTGTAACTGCAGAAGTACTGGTTATAGTACTATTAAAAATATTGCCATCATTTCCAATGGATTGGTAGGAGTTCGCAATATAATTGAGATCATTATCAGTGTATAATATATCACCTGTTGTAAAGATGATGTCAAACCTGTCATCCATGCCACCGGTCGCCCCTCCATCTCCCAAACTCGTGGTTCTTGTACTTTGCGTATGTATACTGGCGTACGTGCTGTTATTGTTCCAATCATTTGGTGAATTTAACGGATCATAAATTACAGTATTCCCTGAATCTGTTAAATATGTATATGCAGGTTCCTTTCCTGAATAGAAGTTAAAATCACCCCCTATTAAAATGTTTTCACCATTTGTTTGATTATCGATGTAATCCATTAGATCATGTGCCTCACCCAATCTTGTTTTTTCGTTGTCTGAAGAGTTTCCTGCCTTTAAATGCAGGGAATAAATGTTTAAATATACTGTATCATTAGTTGTAGCAAGATTTGGATCATTCAGAAACACTTTATAATGATTGATAATTCGTAGCGAGGTGTATATTTCTTCCTGACTGTGTAAGATTATCTTTTCTTTATTGTAAAACAACATGTTATCTGTATCCGTTCCGTTAGTAAAGGTTGCTCGTTTGTAGTTAGAATTTAATGCATTGGCAAGGATATCATTAGCACCATCAACATCTTTTAATTCATTCACAGCAAGTAAATCAGGTTTTACATGATCGAGAATAATTTTTAGCTCATCAATTCGATCAGGATTGGTTCCTGGGAAATTTAGCAAATTATAGAACATAACCCGCAGCGTATCTTTTCCATAACTAACCTGAGTAGATATGATAAGAAACAAAAAGAGGGAAGCTAAAAATACCTTCCCTCTTTGTAAAACTATTTTTGATCTGGTCTCGATAATTTAAAATTAGTTTATGATAATTTTCTTTAAACCAACACCTTGTTCATTGGTAAGTTTTATCCAATAAATTCCTTTTGGTAAATTTTCAAAAGCAATTTCTTTAGTAATCATTCCTGTTTTATCGATCTTATCGTAATACACAGATTGTCCAATATAATCATACACAATTATATCTGTTTTACTTTCAAGCCTCACTTCTAAAGTGAAAGAGCCATTAGATGGATTTGGGTAAACTTTGAAGCCAACATTATTCATTGTTTCAAAAATACCGGTTCCAACATTTACAGTAACCTCCTCAATTGCCACACAATCATTTTCATCAGTGACTGTTACAGTGTATGTGTCAGCTTTTAAGCCAGTATTAGTGGCTGTATTCGCTCCATTAGACCATGAATAAGTATAGGCGCCAGTACCACCTGTAACAGCAACACTTGCACTTCCATCAGCCGCGCCTGTAACTGATTCATTTGTTGAATCGGTGCTGATCACTATTGGGTTAGGTTCTGTAATAGTTACGTTACCTGTCGATACACAGTTATTATCATCCGTTACATCAACAGAATATGCAGCTGCACCTAAATCACTAATGGCTTGAGAAGTTGCAGTTGTATTCCACAAATAAGTATAAGCTCCGGTTCCTCCTGATGCTGTTACATCAGCATCACCATTGGAATCACCATTACATAGTACGTTAGTGCTGTTCATTGTAACAACCAAAGCACTTGGTTCTCCAATTACAATAGAAGAATCATACCAGCAGCCATTATCATCCATAACCGTTGCAGTATATGTTCCGGCATCCAAGGAAGTAAGTTGCCAGGTACTTTCCCCAGTTGACCATGAGTACATATAAGGAGTTACTCCACCCCATGCAGAAACTTCGGCAGTACCACTGCTTTCTCCGTTGCACATGGCATCAGTACCGGTAATTGTTAGCATTAAAGCTTCAGGTTCATCTATCCATACTGTATCATATACCATACATATGTTATCATCGTATACCGTTACAACATAAGTTCCAACATCTAATGAATCAACATCCCATGTTGTAGAACTATTGGACCATGAATACATGTAAGGAGAAACCCCGCCCCAAGCTGAAACTTCGGCACTTCCATCCATATCACCATTACAACTCACATCCCATGAATCGAGCCACAACTCTAGTAATTCCGGCTCTATAATAGTGAAATTAGCGTTGGTTTTACAGCCTATACTATCTCCAACACTTACGCTATAATTATCAGCAGTCAATCCTGAAATTAAATCTGTAGTTTCTGTTGTCGACCAATCATAAGTATATGGGCTAATTCCTGAAATGATAGATACTGAAGCAACACCGTCATTATCCCCAAAACAAGCTAGATCATCATATAAAACTGCAAATTGAGGACCTCCAATATCATTTACTAAGAATGAAGTATCTTCCCAACATCCATAAGCATCGGTAATGGTCAGATCATATGTTCCGGAAATTAACCCGGTTATAACATCTGTATTTTCCCCGGTTGACCAATCATAAACATAAGGAGAATATCCTCCTGCTAAAGAAGCTATTTGCACAGACCCATCTGCCTGGTTACATTTTGCATCACTAATTGTAGCTACATAAGTAAAGGCTGATACTTCATCAGCCACGGTAACTGTTGCTGAATCAGCACATCCACCGGCATCCCAAACCCAAACAGTATAATCTCCAGAAAAGAGGCTACTAATTGAAGAAGTTGTTTCTCCGGTACTCCACATATATGTATACGGTGTAGTACCTGATCCAATAGATTTTACTACCGCACTTCCAATCATATTAAAACATGTGTCGGGATAACCCCTTACCAACATGTCTAATGAATCAGGACATGAGGGCGTTGTACAAGCTGTTTGAGTATGCTGATCAATATCTGTCCAATAATCTTGTCCATAGGCCATCCAATCATTAGAAGCATTTGCCCAATCAGATCTTCCTCTTGAAACAGTGTCTCTTCTAATTAATGTGTGCTCAACTGTAGAACCTGTATCTACAACCCATTCTGTTCCTGGATCAACACCAACTACACCAATTATATCAAGCGTATCACAAAATCCTTTTATTAATAATACTGCATCATTTCCATTAAACCAAGTTACATTATAATTGGAAGAACTATGAACAGTATCAGCAATACTTTGAATACTTGCAGAATCAGCACTGCCATTTGCGATCAAATAAGTATCATAAGAATCCAACCATCCCTTCATAGTCATTACTCCTGTTGCAGAAGTATTTCCATTACCAAACAACATTACCCTAATTTCACTTAGGTCTACTTTCATATTATCCGGATTATATATCTCCAAATATTTATTATTGGATGTTCCTTCACCGTATTCAGAAAAATAAGGGTAAGTACATGGAGTATTAGGAAAATCATCATCAGCAATATATATAGTAAGAATTGAATCCGTTCCAAACACTGCACTATTCGTAGCATTTTGAAGTTCTAAAATAATATTCATTGCATCATTCTTCGTAGATAATTCGTCCCAGTTGGAGTTGTCAATTAAATCAATTGCAACAGTTTGAGTAGCATTAGATCCACCCGGAAACGTAACAGCTTTAGAGCTGAAATTAAAATCCACACCATCTGTACCATTAGTAAAAGCACCAAGTACTAAGTCTACTGTAGTAGCACCTGCATCCGGGTTAACCATAGTTAAGTTAACGAAAACCGAATCTTTACCTTCAGAAACATATTGCCAGCTAGTTGTAAATGAAATTAATGGACTATTAAGACCGCCACAAGAATCACTTGAATGAAATCCTAAGTAGGTGGTAACATCCTGTGAATACACATCCCACTCATTCTGAGATACTGTCCAATCTTTAGTTCCATTGCTAACCGACTTCATTCTGACAAGAGTATATTCTTTGGTACTGCCTGTTCCGACAGCCCATTCAGTACCTGGATCTTGATCCCATACTCCAATTCTATCAATAGTATCTCCAGTGGCAGTTACAACAATAGCCAATCCATCATCTCCATTAAACCAGCATAATGATGAAGTAGTATCTGCTACATCTAAAATAGTTTGATTAGCACTTGAATTTGCAATAATGTATACATCACCCGGATCTATTGTACCATTATATGTATAATCATAAACATTTCCCCCATTAGCTTGTCTTATAAAAGTGTAAGCACTGATATCTACAGTTGAAGACGTTGGATTAAAAACTTCAAGTACCTTATTGTTTGATGAACCCTCAATATATTCCGAAAAGAAAATATCAGAACATTGCTGAGCATTGATCGTGCCTGAAATCACAATTGCACATACCAAAAGGCTCCATACCTTAATACTTTCAAATTTTACAGACTTTTTCATACCAATTTAATTTTGAATTAAAAATGTGAGTAAAAACAAAACTAAAGTTTTTTATCTTAACTAAAAACAAATATTTCTATTTGTAATGTTTTGCATCTTTGCTGATAAATGGTTAAATTGTATATTCGTGCTTATGAT
>JAESTI010000011.1 GCA_016763665.1 Bacteroidia bacterium
AAAATGAGCAAAAAACATTCCTTTAAATCTGTGAAGTGAGTTAGTCCCACCACCCTATTTCTTCCCCGTTTCTTAAAACCTTAGGAACAGAAGCTCCAAAACGTTCTTGCTAATGGAAATTAGTTGCATATCTTTGGTTATCTAATAAACAATAAAGCCACTTACTTTATTCGAAGGGCAATACCTAAGACTCTTGTGGTTTTTATTCGCCTGGGCTAAAGGTAATAAAGGTGACTTTATCGCTACGTTAGGTGAAATAAAAAGGAACTACTTTGAAGTGGATTAGTGTTTTACTTATATCAATGTTCCAAATGGGTTATTCACAAAATGTATATTTTGAGTATCACAATCCTAATGCTATAGCATTAACTCCGACGGTGATTAATCAGATTAAATCAACAGAATGGTTTGCATTTAACATAACTACCATAATCAGGAGTGATACAATTGAGACGGAAGTTCATCATTCATTGACTTACGATTCAAGCAAATTTAAATTTGGGCGTTGTAATGGAATTTGGAGGATTGTTCAAAACAACTATATCAAGCATGAGGGCGACACTAATGGGATATGTGATAATCTAAAATTTGGCGGAATATACTGTGTAACAGAATTAACTGATACATCTATGGTTCTTGAAAAACTACAAACGAGTACTCATGACATGAAACGTTCTATACAGTTTGGAAATAAAATGTCTGGATTTGAAGGGACTTCTCTTGATAATCCAACCAATATGCAAGACATTAAACTACACGAACTTAAAAACATAATTGGACACACATACATCCTTGATTCAAGCACTGGTGATTCTATTTACGTTTTTAGTTTAGAGAATGCGTTTATGAGACAAATAATTTTGAATTACAAAAGACCTTTTATTATTAATGGAGATACACTTTATCCTCAACTTAATGAAAAATAATAAATCACCTAACAATATGTATAAGTCATAGCCATCCTTTGGGATGGCTACGCCCCATACACGAACCGTTGGGGTACATGTAAATAAAGAATTATATCTTTTGAAACGTGATAGGTTTACTTTTAACAACATGAAAATGATGAAAAAAATATTTTGGATACAGCTATACTTTTATTTAAGCCTGACAGGAATTGCTTTTGGACAATCCTCTCCTGCTAATTCATTTTTTGTAATACATTGTGATCCACAGAATGCTAGCAACTTGAATTATGCTAAGCTTCAACAAATGGTTGATACCGCCACAGCTCACAACGTACCTTTAACAATTGAAATTTCACCTTCATGGGCTAGTCTGATACTTACAGATACTGCAAAACTAGATAATATAAGAACTTGGCAACAAAATGGACATGAAATAGCTGCTCACCATCACAGTATTTACCATTGCTATTGGGATGGATTTACTAATTATCCTAATGACTCAATTATCGAGAATCAACCAGCCGGACAACAATGTGACAGTGGTATATTTATTAACTCAATGCAATATTTCTGGGATAATCTTGATTCAATTTCAGGGGATTCTTTAATGCTCACCTGGGGATCTAGTGACGAACATCCCGCAGTAGATATGTACCCTAAGATTCCATACCGAACAGATGGTGGTAGAGATACGTCCACACAGGGCTTCTCCAACCCCTATTTAGCAACCCATGGGCAAACCACAGTTGGGTCAACAACCTATGGTCCTTATACCAACTGTTCGATTGGTTATTACTTTATTGAGATGATTGAAGATGTTCAGGAAATGATGAATCTCTACAACGACAGTATTGGCTTTTCAAACCAGTTCAGCACAGTTGGAGTAGTTACACATCCATCGGACTTTAGGGAATCTTTATCATTATCACCACCAAATTATTATTACTCATGGATTAATTTCATTGAAGGTAAAGGGTGCAAAACCGTAAGAGAAATTTTACGTGAAAGCAATACCTGTGGTATTGTGGGGATAGATAAAATTAAACCAGAAACGGCTTTTAAAATCTATCCCAATCCCGCTAGCACAGAATTATACATTGTTCCCGAAAATGAGCAGAAAAGTCTGGATTATCAAGTGGAAGTGTACAATATTTTCGGACAGAAGTTGATTTCTGAACAAAGCCCAAATAGCTTAAAAATTCAGGCGCTTGAAAATGGGGTTTATATTGTTATAATCACGACTAGAAACAATGGGACCAGTATTGAAAAATTTGTAAAAGAATGATTATAGTTAATCCTATTAAAGACGAGACAGGAAAAATAAAAAAGAATAAAAAACACGATGCCCCAACAAAAGATAAAAATGAATGCGCTTACTTTCTATGTAGAAAGTAAGAAGTCCAACAGAAAGACTTGAGCTTTAAGCAAGTAGTCAGCGCACTCATTTTATCAAGGTCGTTAGCAGTAAGTAGAAATGAACTGGATTCTAAAAATAAAACACTGGCAAACTTTTTTGTTGTTACTACCCTTTATGATAGCCGCGGCTACTGAATTTGGGGAAGGTCTGCAGCATCTATATTGGATAAGCTTAATTGGGATATCTGTTGTTTTTATTTGGCAATTTATTTTAACAACCGAATTAATTCAAATCATACCAAAGAAGATTAATCTAAACATAAATCTATTTTATTTTAACTACATCTTATTTCTGTCTGTCTATATTGTTGTAGTGACATTAAATGATGGGAATGATTTCCATTATGATGGAATTTATGCTCTAATTGGATTTTATATATTCTATGCGTTTTTACAATCGTTTGGTTTTGCAGGTAGAATTATTAAATCAATTGAGCTGAATAGAAAAGCTAAAAAAAGAGAAAGTATTGGATATTTCTTCCTATTCTTGTTTTTACCTGTTGGAATTTGGTTTCTACAACCGAAAATCAATAAACTGGCTAAAAACAAATCGGAAGAAATGCAAACTGCTAACAATGGCTAAAAAATCATAACTGCCCTGTGGGCAGCAACGCTTTTTAGCCGTAACGTTGAGATAAAACCGTTGGCACGAAAGAGATAGGGTTCGACAATTAGGTTTTGTCCTGTTAGGTTACCTCTACATATTATTGTACCAGAGGTAGTTATAAATCGTGAACCTGATAGGACAAAGTTCGAACCCCGGTCTAATATACAAAACGCTGAAATCATTGAAGAAATTAGATAGTTCTACTGAGTTTTGATATTATTTTACATTTTCTTGTGCAGCTTTTTTCCGAACAATCGTTTTAGGAGGCGTTCGGCTTTGTTGTGGAGGGGGAAGATGCTGAGGGCTAATATGAAGTTGCTGGTTAGTTTTAGGGCAGGGGCGTTTTCTGTTATGGCTTCTATGTGGGGATCTAAGAATACGATGGCGGTTTCAAATAGTAGTAAGAATGGGATTGTTGTTGCTATTTGTATAACTGCTTCGGGCAGAGCGATGCGGCTTAGGAGCATGGTTATTGCCAGTATGATTATAAAACCTACCAATACTAAGGTATAGCCGATCTTATCTTCTCTTGCTTTTTTGATTTGGGCTAGCTCAG
>JAESTI010000411.1 GCA_016763665.1 Bacteroidia bacterium
CCCTAGATTTTTTATCTACTGGAAAGATTTCATTAAAAGTTAATCGTTTTACATTTGGAGTACAACCAATAGACTATTTTGGAATTTGGTTTAGCTCAGGGGATAGTGACCCAAACGTGGGCGATTATATTGAAATAGCTGACTTGACAAACTTTTCAACATCTGGGCAATATAAAGACACAACCATAAGTATACCATTTACTGCTAGCCCTGGATACATTGCCTTGAAATATCAAGCCACTGATAATTGGTTTACAATCAATATTGACGACATACTAGTTACAGCAGACAGCTTGTCTTCAATAAATGAAGATAATATTGAAAAAATGTCTATCAAGTTGTATCCGAACCCTTTTACTTATGCAACAATTTTGGAAATAGATGATTACTTTCATTTTAAACATGCAAGATTAATACTATTCAATTCAATGGGGGAAAAAATAGCGGAACAAAAAATAAATACAAAAAAGTCCAAGATTACAAGGAATAATTTAGCAAGTGGGATATATTATTATCAATTAATAAACGAGAACAATTTAACGAATACCGGAAAATTGATTATCCAATGAATATCGCAATTCTGCCAAATCCAGGTGACAACGCCATTAGGTGACGAAATACGACTTAGGATAGGGCTATTAGATGATAATGTAAAACTTTATAATCAAAAATAAATAAGGAAACATGAACTTCGAAATTGAAGAGAAAGATTACAATGAAATTGCTGAAGTTATTCACAGCGATTCAAGTCCGGTTGGTATAGATGCGAAGAAAACACACATTTTGATCATTAAAATGTTAAACGAAATCAATGAAAGGCTGGACAAGATGGAAGAACAAATCAATGAATTAAAAAAATGAACATTGAACAACTGCGAGAATTTTGCCTTTCACTACCGGGTGTAACAGAAGACATGAAGTGGGGAGATCATTTATGTTTTTGTGTAGCTGAAAAGATTTTCCTGATAGTTGGATTGGATGAAAATCCTTTAAAAGCATCTTTTAAAGTTCCAACTGAGCAATTTGATGAATTAATCGCAATAGATTACTTCAAACAAGCACCGTATCTTGCAAAAAGACAATGGGTGCATATATCTGACATCAATAAATTAAATGTAGAAAAATGGGAGCATTATGCTTATCAATCTTATGAAATAATAAAATCAAAACTACCAAAGAAAACACAAAAAGAACTTGAAAATTTAGTCGTTTAAAAATCTGATCATGCCAAAAACAGACAAAAGGGTTGATGTTTACATTGCAAAGTCAGCTGACTTTGCTCAACCGATAATGGATCATCTTCGAAAATTAATACACACTGAATGTCCTGATGTTGAAGAAACCATGAAATGGAGTTTTCCGCATTTCGATTACAATGGAATTATGTGCAGTATGGCTGCATTCAAACAGCATTGTTCTTTTACTTTTTGGAAGGGATCCCTAATGAAAGATCCTCAGAAAGTAATGGAAAATGTAGGAGAAACAGCCATGGGACAGTTCGGAAGAATTACTGAGTTAAAAGATTTACCAAGTGATAAAATACTTCTTGGTTACATTAAGGAGGCTGCAAAATTGAATGAAGACGGAGTTAAGTTACCTGCCAAATCAAAAGCTAAGAAAGAATTGGTGATTCCGGGATATTTTATTGACACAGTAAAGAAGAATAAAAAAGCACTAGAAACTTTTGACAGTTTCAGTTACACCAACAAAAAGGAATATGTAGAATGGGTTACTGAAGCAAAAACAGAAGCAACTCGAGAAAAACGCTTGACCACTACCGTAGAGTGGATGTCAGAAGGAAAAATCCGTAATTGGAAATATGTAAAATGTTAATTTAAGTAGACTTGGATAAACTAAATTAATTGCCTACATTTTGACAAGCTCAGTGTGACAAATAGCTATTAACCATAAACTAAAAATTATGTCAGTAAAAAAACAACCAGACGGCTACCAAACCGCAATACCATTTCTTGTAGTAAAAGATGTGGATGAAGTACTTGAATTTACTAAGAAAGTATTTAATGCAGAAGAAATTGAAAAAATAACCAAGCCAGATGGAAGCGTAATGCACGCTGAAGTCAGAATTGGAGACTCTGTAGTTATGATAGGACCAGCTCATGGAGATAAAGAACCTATTACAGGAATGATTTACATCTATGTAGAAGATACAAATGCTACCTATCAAAAAGCAATTGACGTTGGGGCAACTTCCCTTATGGAGCCTGCAGATCAATTTTATGGTGATAGATATGCTGGAGTAAAAGATTCACAAGGAAACACTTGGTGGATCGCTACACATATTGAGGATGTATCCCAAGAAGAGATACAAAAACGATCTGTGGAAATGCCTACTGAACAGCAGAATTAATTCACTGTTATTTATATTTTTCTTCGATCAGAATTTTCAAGTTCTTAAAATCACTATTGGCTTCTTTTTCAAAGAAATCTTTCATAAACACAAATATTGAATTCATAAATACGTTAGTACCTTCGACGGAATGAGCTGCTTGAATATATGTGCCAGTTCCGTCATTATTAAAGCTAATTGTGACTTTATTGGTTAATACCTCATTAGTAAAAGTATAACCGAAAACTTCATTTTCTTTAAATGCATCTATCGTTTGATATATGATGTATTGTTCACCTTGATCGGTAACAACCATTTTATACTTGCTGCCTATTTGATGATTCTCTCCTTCTTGTAATTCAATACTGGTAAAATTATGCACCCATTTAGGCATATTGGATTGATCTATATATTCTTTATATACCAGATCTACAGGTACATCAACCTTAACTTCAGCTTTGTATTCAATTACCGGATTAAGCCACCCGATAGTAAGTAATCCAACTAAAATTATCCCGATAATAATTAATATGTAAGTAAATACCTTCTTCATCTAAAATTAAATTTACCAAGTGTCTGGCTGTGACTCGTATTTATGGGTCATAGCTTCTTGGAGGTTTTTTAAGACGTCTTGCACTTGCATGTTGAGATTTTTAGCATTATTGTTCATCTTCTCAAGATCAGTAATATCAAAATGCCCACTTTTTTCAATGGGTGTGTTTTTAGATTCACTTCCCATAGTGTAGAATCCTCCGGAACTCAAGCAATGAGTAAAGAATTTTGTCATAGTATATTTCCACTTGTTGTCATGAAATTGCAAGGTCAGCTTATAGTTGTACCACCACAAATAAGATGATTTCATGTTTTGAGATAAGGTAGCATTAACAGTAATTACCATTTTTCCATTTGCCGGGTCATCGGTAATTAAACTATAGCTTTCGCGCCCATAACTGGTGTTTTCGAGCCAGGCTTTAGCCCTGTTATACAATTCAGGTTTATCTCCTGGTGTTTCAACCACTTTTGTGAAAGTCAACAGTTTTGTTTGAGGATCGATTGGTAAACTTTGACTCTTCAAACTACTTCCATAAGAAATAAAGATGATCAGTAATATTGATGTAAAATTTTTCATTGGCTTACTGTTTTATTATTTGGTTAATATTATTTTTTTCGTTTCAGAAGCTCCCTCTTGAGTTGTTAATTGTATTAAATATGATCCGGGAGGGAGATCTCCAGAACTCAAGTAATAATTATGAGCTCCTTGTGGTTTGTTGCCTTCATCTATAATCTTTACAAGTTCTCCATTTATTGAAAAAACTCTTAGAATAACATTGGATTCCTTTGACAGAGAATAATGAACAGTGGTATTATTTGAAAAAGGGTTTGGGTAAATTTGCAAATCGTAATTTGAAAATTCCAAATTATCCTCAAGTCCTGTAGGTGTTCCCAAAACAAAAACTCCACCCCCATTGGTTCCTGCATACACAACCGTTCCATCACTAGAAATTGCCAAACAGTTTACTGATCTATTAGTTAGCCCATTATCAATTAATTCCCAGTTAGTCCCCCCATCTGTAGTTTGATAAACACCGGTCCTCATATCTGCTACAAATACATTGTCATCATTCTTAGGGTCAATTACTAAGTCGATCAATTGCTTATTGGTAAAACTACCCGAGTCAATTTTTCCTGTTAACACTTGAGTCCAGTTAGTACCCCCATCTGTAGTTTTATACACTCCAGAGTCCCGGGTTGCTATGTATATAACATCCGCATTTGAATTAGAAACTCCAATCCCGTTTACATAAAGATCGATCAAATTAGAGCCAATATATGTCCAATTTTCTCCTCCGTTACCGGTTCTAAAAATTCCACTTCCTCTTATTCCTATATATAGAACATTTGTACCACTTGGATCAACCGCCATTGC
>JAESTI010000188.1 GCA_016763665.1 Bacteroidia bacterium
AGTAATGAAGTTAAAACAGAGAAGACCGGAGCCGATAAAGGAAAATTGATTCCTACAGATATTGGCATGGTGGTTAATGACTTTTTAGTTGAACATTTTGAAAATGTAATGGATTATAACTTTACTGCTTCTGTAGAAAAGGAATTTGATGATATATCAATGGGCAATAAGGCATGGAATGAAATGATTGCTGAATTTTATACTCCGTTTCATAAAAATGTGGAAATTACCCTGGAAACATCTGAACGTGCAACTGGGGAAAGAGAACTAGGTGTTGATCCTAAATCAGGAAAAAGAATAATCGCACGGGTTGGTAGATATGGCCCTATGGTTCAAATTGGTGAAGCCGATGATGAAGAGAAACCTAGATTCGCAGCAATACGTTCCGGTCAAAGAATAGATACAATAACTCTTGAAGAAGCTTTGCATTTATTTGAGCTTCCAAGATCAATAGGGGAGTTCGAAAACACAGAAATTACAGTCAATATTGGTCGATTCGGTCCATATGTAAAGCATATGGATAAATTTTATTCCTTAAAAGGAGATGTAGATGATCCCTACACCATCGAAAAAGAAAGAGCCATAGAAGTCATTCACGAAAAAAGAAAATTAGAATCGGAACGTATCATCAAAACATTTGATGAAAATGAGGAAGTTAAGGTTTTGAAAGGAAGATGGGGACCATACATTGCAGTTGGTAAGCAAAATGTTAAAATTCCAAAAGATACAGAACCCTCGTCTTTAACGTTGGAAGAATGCCTAAAACTTGCTGAAGAAGCTCCAAAGACAAAAGGAAAAGGGAAATCCAAAAGAAAAATTAAAAAATGACCTACGAAGAGTTTCTCACTCCTATTGAGAAATCAATCATCACCTCCAACGAGGAACAAAGCAAAAACTGCTTATCCAATCACGTTGATATTTTTACTGAGAAAAATTCATTGCCTGATCTATCTGATAAAGACATAGCAATCATTGGTGTCCAAGAGGATAGAAATGGAAACAACAATATTGGAGCTTCGTTTGCCTCTAATTTAGTTAGAGAAAAATTTTATCAATTACATAAAGGTCATTTTAATCCTCAAATAGCTGATTTGGGAAATATTTTGGCAGGAAATACAGTACAAGACACTTACATTGCACTTACCAATATTGTAACCGAACTTATTGATCAAAATATTATACCTATAATAATAGGAGGTACACAGGATCTTGCTTACGCGCAATACCAGGGATATCAGAATATGGGCCAAACCATTGACCTTGTAACTGTTGATCCAAAATTTGATCTGGGAAATTTGAATGAAAATGATCCTATTTCCAGTGATAACCATTTATTTAAAATCATCACTCATCATCCCAATTATCTCTTTAATGTAACCGTGTTGGGATATCAAACCTATTTTGTTGACCAACCAGCAATTGAAACTTTTGAAAAGCTAAATTTTGATTCTTATAGATTAGGCGAAGTGCGTAGCAATTTAGAAGAGGTTGAACCAATTGTAAGAACCGCTGATATGCTAAGTTTTGATATATCCTCAGTAAAGCTAGCTGATGCTCCGGGTAACAATAATGCCAACCCAAATGGGTTTTACGGAGAAGAAGCCTGTCAAATTGCTCGTTATGCAGGCTTAAGCAACAAGTTGTCTTCCATTGGATTTTATGAACTAAATCCGGAACAAGATAATAGAGGGCAAACTTCCTCGTTGGTATCTCAAATGATCTGGTATTTTATTGAAGGTTTTTACAGCAGGGTTAAAGATTTGCCAGTTAAGGAGAAAAAGGATTTTACCAAATACACTACTTCATTTAAAAACAATGATCACGAACTAGTGTTCTACAAGAGTAAACAAACAAATAAATGGTGGATGGAAGTACCAATACAAGATTTAAATTCAGATAATGAAAGACATCAACTTATTCCTTGTTCATATACAGATTACCAATCTGCTTCTAATGAAGAAATACCTAACAGGTGGTGGCAGGCATATAATAAATTGAATTAGTAACAAAACAAATTTAGTTACGTATAATCATCATTCTAACTAACATCCTGCATTTACAATTTGATATTCTTATTAAATTTTCGTTATTTACATATCTTTTTAAAAGTCCGCAACACAATATGAAAAGACTTCTCTTACTGATATTAGGAATACTTTTTATTTCTAACCTTAAGGCACAACAAGATCCACGGTTTACTCAATTCATGTTCAACAAATTGGTAACCAACTCCGGTTATGCAGGAAGTAAAGGGTTGATTAGCACTAATCTTATTTACCGACATGAATGGATCGGTTTTGATGGAGAACCGGTTACCCAGAACTTTAGTATTGATGCTCCCATAGAAAAATTGCATGGAGGTGTAGGGTTAAGCGTAGTAAATGACGCACTCGGATTTGAAAACACAACTGGTGGGCTACTACATTACTCATATAGAACAAATGCAGGCTCGGGTGTGATTGGAATAGGAATACAGGCAGGGTTCTTTATGAAAGGAATGAATGTAACAGATATGAAACCCAGTTCCTCAGAGTTTGATGCCGCTATTCCAACAGCTTCACAAAGTGGTTGGTTACCTGATCTTGGTTTAGGAGTATACTATAATACTAAAAAGCTATACTTTGGATTATCCTCCTCACATATCATAGAGAGTAAAATGAAATATTCTGGATCCGATGGTGCAGGCAACACTTATTCCGGAAAGCTGCAATTTAAAAGACATTATTATATATCAACGGGTTATGAATATGATTTGGGAGCTAAATTAGCTTTAATGCCATCGGTACTTATCAAATCTGATGGAACAATGACCCAGTTAGATGTTAATACCAATTTAGCTTATAAGATCAAAACCAGAAAAGCATGGGTAGGTTTAAGTTACAGCTCTGGAGATCTTATCAGATCGCAGGCATTTCTAGCATTATTATTAGGTATGGACATTACTCAGAATTTGCATTTTGGTTACGCTTATGATGTAACACCAACAGCAATAAATTTATTTGGTAATCGTTTATTTAATACATCCATACAAACGCACGAGATAATGCTGGGATACGACTTTAGCATTTCTCCCCCTGCAAAACCAATACATATAATCCGAACACCCCGCTTTTTATAAAAAATTAATTTGTAACAAAAGGATTTATTATTCGTTCAAGACTTCCGACAATAATTATTGACACTTATGTTAGGATATTTAGCCTTTTTTGGGTTTGATATGAAAAATGCCTACATTTGTATATTAGAATACCTTTATACCTTTTTGAAAATTTAAAAGGCTGCAAATTTTAAAACGATGAGAAAAAATAAGTTACTTTATCTGGCTTCAGCTATAATATTAGTGATAAGCGGATGTATGCCTTCAGGCAATGGTGAACTTATTGGAGTTCAAGGCCGTGAATTGTGGTATCCTTCTGATCCTTATGGAACTTTGTTTATTCCTTCCGGATCATTTCACATGGGACAAAGTGACCAGGATATTTCTTATGCTCAAGTTCAATCGAACAGAGTAGTTTCCGTACATGCATTTTATATGGATGATACTGAGATAACTAATAATGAATACAGGCAATTTGTTTATTGGGTTAGAGATTCTATAGCTAGAAAATTACTTGCCGGTGATTTCCTTCTTGACGAAGGTGAATATAACGAACGAATTGACTGGATGAGAAGAGTACGATGGGATGATGAAGAAAATTCTGAAATATTAGATGAGTTATTCTTACCTGAAGAAGAAAGGTTTTATAGAAGATATCAACTTGATA
Source organism: Bacteroidia bacterium (assembly GCA_016763665.1). Next base: position 3,765 of record JAESTI010000188.1, read on the forward strand.
CTCGTAAGATGAACTTCGAATATTGGTGGATTGATTATAAAGAAGCTGCCAAAAAGTCAAATAGAAATAAACCTAGATCAGCTCACATTAAAAGTGACATTGTAAACATTTATCCCGATACATTAGCTTGGGTTCATGACTTTGTATATTCTTTCAATGATCCAATGACGCAAATGTACTTTTGGCATCCTGCTTATGATGATTATCCGGTTGTAGGAATTTCATGGCGCCAAGCAAGGGCTTTTAGTGCCTGGAGAACCTATTTGCTAAATAGCTTTAGAAAAGGATTAGGTTTAGCATTTGTTCAAGATTTTAGATTACCTACCGAAACGGAATGGGAATATGCCGCAAGAGGTGGTTACGATGCATCACCTTATCCATGGGGTGGTCCATATATTAGAAATACAAAAGGATGTTTCCTTGGAAACTTTAAGCCATTAAGAGGAAACTACATGGATGATGGGGGATTTTATACTGTAAAAGCTACATCGTACTGGCCAAATGCCTTTGGTTTATATTGTATGGCAGGAAATGTTGCAGAATGGACATCTAATACTTATGATGAGTCTGCATTTTCTTATCATCACGATCTAAACCCGGACTACAGGTACGATGCTCAAGCAAATGATCCACCTGCATTAAAAAGAAAAGTAATTAAAGGAGGTTCTTGGAAGGATATTGGTTATTACATGCAGACTGGCACTCGTACTTACGAATATCAAGACACTGCTAAGTGCTATATCGGCTTCAGAAATGTTATGTCCTTCTTGGGACGTGACAAAGCTGACTTTAGCAAATAGACTTTTCTCTTTCGGGATACTTGTTTATTTACAGATTTTTCATATTATTGTTGTCTCTTTAAACTAAAGATTTAACGAACCTTTTAAATGTTATAGGATATGCAAAGTAAAACGATGAAAAATTTCATGGCCAAGCTCTATGGTATTGGAGCAGCGGTGGTGATTTTAGGGGCGATGTTTAAAATTATGCACTGGCCAGGTGCTGGACCGATGTTGGTAACAGGACTTAGTACAGAAGCTGTTATCTTCTTTTTCTCAGCATTTGAAAAACCACATGAAGAAACAGATTGGTCTTTGGTATATCCGGAATTAGCTCATGCTCACGTAGAGGATGATGCATTTGGTGATGAAGAAGAGCATGAAGCAGATGAAGTGACAGACCATGAAGGAACGGTCACGCAGCAACTCGATGAAATGTTAGAAGAAGCTAAAGTTGGTCCAGAGCTAATTTCTAGTTTGGGTGATGGGCTCAAATCAATTAGTGATAATGTTTCTTCACTGAATGATCTTACAGACAGTACTGTTGCTACTAATGAATATAATGAAAATGTTAAGAAAGCATCTAGTTCATTAAGTTCTATGAATGAAGCGTACATTAAAGGTGGCGAGGTAATGACGGACCTTGCAGGTGTTTCTGGAGAAATTAAATCAGGTTTATCAGAAGTATCTAGTGCCACAAGTGAATACTCTGATAGTATGAAATCAGCTACTGCTTCATTAGAATCAATGAACAGTTCCTATTCACGAGCTGCTGATGCTGCCGAGCAAATGGCAAATGTATCATCTGCAGACGCTGCACAGGGATACAACGAACAGTTGCAAAAAGTAACCCAAAATCTATCATCTTTAAACTCAATGTATGAGATAGAACTTAAAGATACAGAAACACATTTACAAACAATGAATGAGTTTTATGGTGGATTATCAGGAGTAATGCAAAGTCTAA
>JAESTI010000189.1 GCA_016763665.1 Bacteroidia bacterium
GATAATGGCAATGCATACGTTCGTTTGGTTGCCGGTCAATTGCTTGGAGCAACCGGGCCAGCACATACATATACATCTATAATAGCTGCCCATATTTCATTGAAAAACAAATCACACATAGAAATTCCTGTTCCCAGAGATCATAATACTTTTGTCCATGTTTTGGATGGAGAAATAAAAGTTGGCACCAATAAGCAAGTTTCGGGAGGATCATTAGTTTTATTCAAAGCTGACGGAGACTTTATTGAAATAAAAACAGGTGAGAATTCACAAATTTCTAACATACTATTATTATCTGGGAAACCCATTAATGAACCAGTTGTAACCTACGGTCCTTTTGTGATGAATTCTGAAGAAGAAATCAAGCAAGCTTACGCTGATTATCAACAAGGGAAAATGGGGAAAATAGACTTTTAAGGCAAAGTAGTTTCTTTAATTTTCAAGATCTATTTACCTCATGTCTTATTCTTTAGATTTGATTTGATTCCAGGTTTCTATAAGAGATTCTTGTTCAGGCCGGTCTTCAGAAATTTCTCTTAATGGTTCACATTCTTTCAAACTTTCGTGACAATCATTAGCGATGGATTGATACAATTCTGTGCCTTGTGTTTTCCATTGGAGCATCTCATCCGAGACATCTTTAATTATTTTAGCAGGATTCCCGACAACCAATTTCCTGTCTGGGATCTCCATTCCTTCTTTTACAAAAGCCAACGCCCCAATTATACATTCCTTTCCAACTTTTGCCTTATCCATTATCACTGCATTCATTCCTATTAATGAATTCTCTCCAATGCAAGCTCCGTGAACAATTGCTCCATGTCCAATATGAGAGTTCTTTTCAAGCATTACTGTGATACCCGGAAACATGTGGATAATGCAATTCTCCTGAACATTGGAACCATCTTCAATGACAATTCCTCCAATATCACCTCTTATAGCTGCCCCAGAACCTACATAAACATCCTTACCAATAATAACATTACCTATTATTGAAGCTAACGGATGAATGTAAGCTGACTCGTGTATTACTGGTTTAAAGCCTTTATATTCCTGGATCACTTTTTAGTGAATTTGTTTATTCCGGCCATTTGTCTTTAAATATGAGTTCTTCAAATGGCTTTCTGGTTCTTTCGCTTAATGCCCTATCCCGTAAAGCATCCGAAAGCTCATGTGGATCTCCTAAATAACCCATTGCAACAGCTGCTACTGGTTCATAACCATCTGGAATATTTAAATTTTCAATTGCTTTTTCAGGAATAAAGCCTCCCATTTGGTGTATATATATATCCATACTGATTGCCTGAATTGACATATTACCCATCGCCATACCCACATCATGCCATGCATGCACATTCGGGTCATCGAATTGTGTAAAATTGGTCTTTGCAACAGTGATCATTAAGATTGGCGCTTTCTGTGCCCATTCCTGGTTGCCTGGAACAATGCAATCTAATATATTATTGTATTCCGCTTCATTATCTTTAGTTGCATAAATAAACCTCCAAGGTTGCTCATTAAAACATGATGCTGCCCATATTCCAGCTTCAAATATGATATCTAATTGATCTTGTTCTATCATTTGGCTGGAAAACGCTAAGGGACTTCTTCTTTTCTTTATCAATTCATGCATATCAATTATCTGTTTAAATTAGGATTTTGTTTAAATTTAACGACTCGAATATAAACAAGTAATTATTTAATAAAAATATTTCTATTATTGAAAGTCGATTTAACTTTCAAAACCATAATTAATCAAATAATAAAAAATGAAAATCATGAAAAGTATACTAATAGCTCTAATGTTTATTGCAAGTCAATTTGCCATTGCTACAAACCAAATCCATGAAGAGGACAAAAAAAGCCATGCGGTTGACACGAAAAGTTCAACTTTAGAATGGAAGGGCTCCAAGGTAACTGGAGATAATCATGTTGGAGACCTACAATTGAAACAAGGAACCATAGTAACGGATGATGGAAACATAATGTCTGTAGAAATCGAAATTGATATGACAACAATAAATGATAAAGATTTGACTGATCCTGAATGGAATGCAAAGTTGGTGGGCCATCTTAAATCTGATGATTTCTTTTCGGTAGATAAATATCCCACAGCAAGTTTTAAATCAACTGGTACCTCAGTTAAAGATGGCAAAACTCATGTTACTGGGAATTTGACGATCAAAGGGCAAAGTCATCCTGTTACTATCCTAGCGACTTTTAAAAATGAAGACGGAATATTAACAGTCTCAGGAAAGTTTAAATTTGACAGGTCAAAATACGATGTTCGCTATGGATCAGGATCCTTCTTTGAGGACCTTGGAGACAAATTGATTTATGATGACATTGAAATGAAGTTTGTAATCAAAACATCGAAATAATTACAGACAATCCCACCAAAACTAAAAGCCATTCAGATCGAGTGGCTTTTTTTATGCTCTTTCTATTATAGTTGCATACCCTTGTCCCACTCCAATACACATTGCAGCTAAGGCATACTTTTTGTTTTGCTCCTGAAGTTCAATCGCAGCAGAAAGTAATATTCTTGCTCCCGACATCCCCAAAGGATGACCAAGTGCAATAGCACCTCCATTAGGATTTATTCTTGAATCATCATCTGCTAAGCCAAGTTCGCGGGTACAGGCTAAGCTCTGAGCAGCAAATGCCTCATTGAGTTCGATTACATCCATATCATCCAATGATAATCCTGCTCTTTCTAAAGCCAATTTAGATGCTCCAACAGGACCAATACCCATAATTCTAGGCTCAACACCAACCACACCGGAAGAAACTATTTTAGCCAATGGCTTGAGATCATATTTTTTAACAGCCTCTTCTGAAGCAATTAACAATGCAGCTGCCCCATCATTCAATCCTGAAGCATTTCCAGCAGTCACACTTCCCTCTTTTCTAAATGCCGGTTTTAGCTTGGCAAGTTTTTCCAAATTAGATTGAGGTTTGATAAACTCATCATTATCAAAAATTATTGGATCTGCTTTTCTTTGAGGAATCTCTACAGGAACAATCTCTTTGGCCAATCGCCCTGATTCCTGTGCCGTTGCCGCTTTCATATGCGACCAGTAAGCAAATTGATC
>JAESTI010000190.1 GCA_016763665.1 Bacteroidia bacterium
ATAAATTGTTATTGGGCAGCGAAAGCCTGACTACGGAATTCATGTCCGGCATTCCCCCGGTGTATGGACTCAACAGCATAGATGAGATACTGGACTAACTTTTGTTTTATGAATATAGATTGCAAAACCAATAAAGTTCTTAAAACCTGCCAGTTTATAACACATGCTAAATGTAATTGGGCGTATATGGTGGTTTTGAGGCTAATTTACTATTATTAAACTTTAGAAATAATTGCGAGGTGTGGTGCATTAAATTTGCCCAACTATACTTAGCATAACCGTTAGTTAACATTGCCCACGAAGGACAATTATTTACTTAGTTGACACAACAGAAAATAAAGATTAATTTCTAAAATGAAAAAAATTTACACCCTGTTAATTATATTATCTAGTTGCTTTTACAACAATACTCTCGGAGAGACTACCAAATATTATGAATCCAAAGTAGACAGCTTATTAAATAGCTTGGACTTTACAAACTCTCCGGGCTGTGTACTTGGAGTTATGCAGGACGGAAAATTCATGTACAAGAAAGCGTTTGGTATGGCAAATATTGACTCTGGAATTTCACTAACAACAGAATCAATATTTGGAATCATGTCAATTACTAAGCAGTTTACGGCTGCCTGTATTTTGTTACTTGCACAGGAAGGTAAATTATCACTCAAAGATGATATTAGGAAATATTTTCCCGAAATGCCCGATTATGGAGACATAATAACAATAAGCCAATTAATTCATCATATAAGTGGTATTAGAGATTGTTCTGAACTGCAAAACCTGTCTGGATATCCAGAAGGTCATAAATGGGGAAAAGAAAAGGTATTAGAAATTATTTTTAGGCAGAAAGAGCTAAATAATAAACCCGGTGATAATTGTATTTATAATAATTCAGGTTATTTTCTTCTTGGCCTGATTGTAGAAAAAGTAACAGGACTTTCCTTGAACGAATATGCTTCAAGGGAGATTTTTGGACCTTTGGGTATGAAAAATACTTTTTATCTTGATAGTTCTCAGTATGCCCTTGGTAATATCGTATCTGGACATACAAAAAATGATAGTAACATATTTCAAACCGTTATCAATACTTTAGATGGCAGAGGTGCTGGCGGTATTTTTTCCACTATTGAAGATTTAAAGAAATGGGATGACAATTTTTACAACAGCAAAATAGGCAAACGTAATTTCATTTCTAAAATGTATAAAGTTGGTAAATTAAATAACGGAAGCAAACCGAATTACAGCTTTGGATTATACATACGTGAAAGGAACGGATTAAAAACAGTAGAACATGGGGGATTTGGAGGTGGATTTCGTACGGGACTAATGCGTTTCCCTGATGAACATTTCACAGTAGTTTGCTTAACAAACAGAGGAATAGATATTGATACAGAAGAACTGTGTAGTAACGTTGCCAATATCTATTTGAAAGAAAAAATGTCATTTCCGACCACGCCAAACAAAGAAAAATCAATTGTTGAAACTGGAACCAAGCCGGTATCACATAACACTGAAATATCAAATAAAAGAGGTTTAGTTGGGAAATATTATAGTGAAGAAATTGACACGTACTATGAAATCTCACAAAATAATGAATTGATTTATTTAAGTGTTCGTGGCGATACTCCTATACAATTGAATGTAGTCAATGAGGATCTATTGGTATTGGGTGAATTGGGAAAGGGTATCACATTTAAGCTTGAAAGAAGTGAAAACGAAATTAAAGGATTTCGTTTAAGTAGCGAAAGAGTGAAAAATTTAAGATTCTTAAAAGTTGATTGATTTTCTGTCGAGTGATGTGTGGTCAAAGTTACCTAACAAAGGTGACTGATGCACAACCCTCCTCAATTGGAACCCAAAGGATGAAATAAAGGCCTTTACAAACTTGTTTTGCTGGATTGGTTATTCTGTTAATTCAAATTTGGGTAAGTTCTATACGATTATTTGGACTTGTAAGAAGCAATAATTGACAAAAATAATCAAACAAAGAAATTCCTGTTTCTTTGGCATGTTTGGCTACTGTTTCCACCTTGTTTTTGGTGAATTTTAGATACTTTTTCAGGTTGTATGCGATTGCTGCCATCATCATCACCTTATTTGCATTGTCTATTCCCCTGGTATTTACTTTTCTCATACCCATGAACTGGGTTAATGTACCAAAAACAGGTTCGACTGTACTTTGGCGTTTGGTTTTCATGTAACGACCTCGCTTGCTTTTTATCCGAGCTATGGCCCGTTCATATTCTTCCCGATAATAGGTGATGTCTATTTTCTTTTCATGGCTCTTGGCTATACACTTTATCTTGATGGGGCATCCTTTGCAATCACTGCGTTTAGTCAGGTACAGATTCTTCTTTATACCATCCTTCTGGGTGTGGGTTTTTCGGAAGGTGGCTATTTTACCTTCAGGGCAAAGCCAACAATTATTTTCTTTGTCGTATTCAAATCCTTCCGGACCTCCCTTATAGGTTCCGTGAGGAGGGATGTAACTTAACAAGCCTGTTTCTTCTAAAAAAGCATAGTTTACCCCACTACTATAGCCTGTATCGGCAATCAGATTGCGCCAGATCATGCCTTGATCTTCCAGGCGTTTCTTTAGTTTTAAAGTAACACTCTGCAAGCACTGATTGTCTTTTTTATTAGCATGATCCGCTCCTATATGAGTAATTACATGCTCAGCTGTATCTACTGCTAACTGACTCAGGTAGTTTAACTTCCTGGCCTTACCTGGTTTTACACTTATACGAGCATCCGGATCAGTCGGACTGTAATGGGTGTGGTTACTTGTATACTTTGCATTGTTATTCTTTGCACCGGGTCGTTCATCCTGATCCTTCTTCCATTTCTTGTTGCGACTCTTGATCTCCTTTAATTGTCTCTCGGTTGCAGTAATTGTTTGTTGTTCTTGACTGGCTTTGTTCTCTTTGACTTTCCGATCAGGGGTACTCATATAGCGCACCTTGCGCAGATGTTCATCAAGTGTATCTGCCGGAACTTTTAATTCCAGGCTTTCCATACTTGCATTGGCCTTTACAGGTGCAGAATCAATTGCCTGAGTATGGCCACTGACCATACCTGCCTCAACACACATCCTTAAGATTTTGTCAAAAACTTCGTCAAAAACTTCTGAGGGAAAAACATCACGTGTTCGGCTTATTGTGCTATGCCACACTAAAGGCTCATCAATGTCATATCCTAAAAAGAACAAAATATCCATGCGCATAGAGCAATGTTGGATCAATTTCCGGTCGCTAATGATATTCTCCAGATACCCAACAAGCATTAACTTAAAGAACACAACCGGATCAATGGATTTCTGTCCACAATCTCCATAGTACTTTTTGGTAAACCTGTATAGAAATCTAAGGTCAAGTATTGATTTGAGTCTCCTGTAAAAATTATCTTCAGGAATC
>JAESTI010000422.1 GCA_016763665.1 Bacteroidia bacterium
AATTCATCTGATCCGACCATAGCTTCCATCATTAAAGATATAAAAATCAGTAACAAAATTGAGTTAATGTGTATCCTGGAATTTTTAATAAAACTTGATTAGCTATTTTGAAACAAGATTATACGAATCCCTGATCCATTCAATCAATTGTTTGTTAATATCGTCTGCAGAATCAATGAACATTTTATGCGCCACGCGATTTTTTGACATCCGTAAGGATTTAGCTAATGGAAATTCATTGATCTCATAAGCTAATTGAAATCCGAGTGCAATTGAGTTTTTAGTTGGAACTACAGACAGAAAGTTGGCTGTAGTTCTGAACATAATCGCTGTTTTGACTACTTTGGTACTGAATGGTCCTATATCATCCATGATCTCAATAAGCTTGTTAAAACAGGCAATAATATGGTCAGGTTTACCTATTAATTGATCTTCAAGACTTCCGATGTAACAAGAATGCCATTGGCCGGTGTGTTTAAACTCTCTACCTTATTTTGAGAAAGTCCTGTAATCGTTAAAGATAACGTTGCTAATAACAGAGAGAAATGCGTTTTTGTCATTTTCCTGGTATAGCGTACAAGCCACATTATATCTTCACTCCTATAACCGTAATATCATCTGTTTGCTCGAAACTTCCTTTCCATTCAGTTATAGCTGTATCCAATTTTTCTTTTTGTTCCTTCATAGTCAGGCTGCGTATTTCATAGATCAACTCTTTAAATCTTTTAGACATGAATCGTTTGTTTTTTGGTCCACCAAATTGGTCTACATACCCATCAGAAAACATATACATGCAATCACCCCTTGATAACTTGATGTTGTGTGTATGAAATGTCCTTTCTATTCCTCTAACAATTCCACCTATTCCGATCTTATCGGCTTTCATGACTTCTATTTCATCATTACCATTTTTCAGTACATATAATGGGTTATAGGCTCCCGCGAACTGGGCGTTTAAGGTTTTTGAATTAATGCAACACATGGCTATATCCATTCCATCCTGTGATTCTGTACCTATTTTCTCCTGTCTTAATGCTGTTTTGACCCTGTCATGAAGCATGGCCAATATCTTTCCAGGATCAATTATTTTTTCCTCGTTGACAATATGATTCAAGGCATCATTACCAACCATGCTCATAAATGCACCCGGTACGCCATGACCTGTACAGTCTATCACAGATAATATTACATTTTCATTAAATTTTGAGAAAAAATAAAAATCACCACTGACAATGTCTTTTGGTTTATAAAGAAGGAAAGATTCGGGGAAAGCACCGGCAATTTCTGTTTCAGGAACTAAAATGGCATTCTGAATTCTGTTAGCGTAGTTGATACTATCTGTGATATCTTTGTTTTTTTGATCTACAACTCCTTTCTGCTCTTCTATTATATTTTTTTGAGTGCGTATAAGCCTAAAACGGTTGAATAGAACTAACGCAAATGCTATTGACAAAACCAGTGTTAAAATAACTGAGATCATTATGACCCTCTGTTTTTGTGCCTCCTCTTCTTTTTGTGCCAGTTGTGTAGCTTTTAGCTCGTTGTCCTTGTTCAATAATTCTATTTCTTTTTCCTTTTTTTCCGTTTCGTATTTGGTTTGCATTTCTGCTATTTGCTTGGTTTTTTCTGTGTTTAACAAGCTATCTTTAATTTGGGAAAAAATTTGATGGTACTCGTACGCCTTTTGATAGTCACTTAAGTCAGCGGATTTTTCCGCAATTGTTTCATAAAACTCCATTTGTAATCCCTCTGCACCAATTTCACTTGCTATTTTTAAACCTTTATCATAATAAGTAAACGCCCGATCGTATTTCTTATATTCAAAATAGACATTAGCTAAGTTTCCAAGGGTTACTGCAATACCCATCTTGTCCTCCAGTTCAGTTTTTAATGCCAATGACCTGTTAAAATATTCCAGCGCCTTTTGATAATTACCAATTGCCTGATACTCAGTACCAAGGTTATTTAAAGAAATCGCAATGTTTCCTTTGCTGTTAATTTCCTGAGCCAACTCATGCGATATTTCATAATATTTAAGTGCGCTGTCGGAATTACCTAACTCAGAGTATACAATTCCAATATGGCGGTAACAGTATTGGCTATAATAGGAACTTTGAGCTTCAACAAAAATATCCCGTGCCTTAAACAAATATTGAAGTGCCTCATCATGATTTTCGAGAGTTCTATAAACTGCGCCTAAGGAAATATACGATATGCCTATATCTTCTTTATTACCTAACTCTTCATCTATTTTAAGTCCGTTCAACATATACTTCAAAGCATTATTATAATCCCCTTGATAAAGATATACACCACCCATATTTGTAGCAAACCTGCTTTCGTATTCAAGAGATTTTTGGGCTTTAGCAAGAATCAATCCTGCAGAATAATAGTTTATTGCCAGCTGATAATTATCAATATCTTTATATATTTTTCCCAAATTATGCAACAGCAGAAGAGTCTTATCTGGCTTCTTGTGTTTTTTGGAAAGAAAAAGTGCCTTTTTAAATAGCTCAATAGATTGCTGTGGGTCTGTGTCATGAACTTTAATAGCAAGTTTGGTTAAGACATTTAGTTTTACAATTTCATCATTTGTGCTTTCTAAAATATTTTTGAGCGAATCCATCTCCGCTAAAGCTTCTGCCTTCACTTTAACTTCTGCAGCCAAATCGGTGGAAACATCTATTTTGGCGGTGACTGACTTGTCAGAATCTTCAGCAAAGACTTTAATAGGGCCTGATAACAGTATAAGACCGACCAAGATAAAACGATACAAGTTCATATGGTAAAAATAGAATGTTTAATCCAGAAACTCAAAGATTTACTTGCTAGGACTGTTTCAATAGTCAAAAATCACTGTCATTCTTACCAATGACAAAAATTTGCGTCATTGCGAGGAACGCAGTGACGTGGCAATCTCCTGCGGTAACTCAATGTCGGGGATCACTTCGTTCCTCGTGATGACGGTGGTGAAGGCTTTTCCATTCATTTGACATGCTTTTGTTTTTCCCCTCCTAATTCCCCATCTTTAGAATATCAAATTATCCTTGAATCCCATGCTCAGGAAATCTTGTCTTTATCTTCTATTGCTGCTGTTCTCTTTTGGTGAGGGGTATGGGCAGGATAAGCATAAAGTAGATTCTCTCAAAGCTGCTTATCAAAATGCTAAGCATGATACCACCAAAATAAATATCCTAATAGAATGGGTAAACAACATATATAGACATATGAGTTAGAAATACAAATGCGAGACAGCATTGTGAACGAGGAAAACACCAAATCAACCATCCGCCAACAAATGAAATATGAGCATGAGAAAGAACAAATCATAAAAGAACAACAAGAAATAGAGCAAGCCAGAATACAAGCAGAAATAACTTCAAGAAGAGACAACCTACAACACTCCGCTATCTTCATTGGTATCCTAATACTGTTTGGAGGAGTTTTAATGCTAGGCTTTGTAAA
>JAESTI010000191.1 GCA_016763665.1 Bacteroidia bacterium
AACTTTAATATTAATAAGTATCTAGTTACTGTAGTAAAAGGCAAGGAGCAGTATGCTGATTTAGAGTTGGCTAAGCAGAGAGCTGCGTACTTAAAATGGAAAACACTCGAAAACCTTGATAAATATTTGATCGAGTTTGAAAGTAATTTTACAGCACGGGGTGGAAAAGTTATTTGGGCCAATGATGCAGAGGAAGCCAACAATGAAACTCTAAAAATACTTCAGTCAGTGAATGCAAAGTCTGCAGTAAAGTCAAAATCTATGACTACTGAGGAGCTACATTTGAATGAGTTTTTAGAGAAAAACAACATCGAGCCAATTGAGACCGATTTAGGTGAGTATATAGTTCAATTAGCTGGTGAGAAGCCCTATCATATTGTAACTCCGGCGATGCATAAGTCAAAAGAGGATGTTGCTGAACTATTTCATGAGAAACTAGGAACACCAATTGACAGTCCACCGGAAGAACTAACATTAATTGCAAGAAAAAAGCTTAGAGAAAAATATACTTCAGCAGAGGTAGGAATAACAGGTGCTAACTTTTTAATTGCGGATACCGGGGCAATTGCTATTACTGAAAATGAAGGAAATGCCAGGCTCACCATTACTTTCCCCAAAATACAAATTGCTATTGTTGGTATTGAAAAAATGATCCCATCAATGAACGATCTTTCTTTGTTTTGGCCATTACTTGCTACTCATGGAACCGGTCAGAATGTGACTGTGTATAATACAATAATCAATGGCGCACGAGCTGAGGATGAACCTGATGGGCCTGAAGAAATGTACGTTGTACTGCTGGATAATGGCCGTTCAAAAATATTAAGTGATCCAACCCTCAGGTCATCGCTTGCTTGTATAAGATGCGGAGCTTGTTTAAATGTTTGTCCGGTTTATAAAAACATTGGTGGCCATACTTATGATACGACTTATAGTGGCCCTATTGGTTCGGTAATAAGTCCTCACTTTAGGGGGTTAGAAGATTTTAAACATCTTAGTCATGCGTCCTCTTTGTGTGGGAATTGCTCTGAAGTATGCCCTGTAAAAATTCCTATTCATAATTTACTGCTTTACAACAGGAAAAAGGCTGTGGACCAGGATTTAGTAAAAAATTCTGAGAAGTGGATGTGGTATTTTTGGAAGAAATCTATGTTAAATAGAAAGTGGATGAATAGAGGTAGTTCGGGGATGAAGAATTTCTTTTTAAAGCAGGCGTTAAAGAAAAGCTGGGGAAAAAGAAGAGTTAATCCCCAAATTGCAAAAAAATCCTTTAATCAACTATGGAAAGAGCGTTAATATGTGGATGCAAACTATTAGGAATTAAGTAATTATTGATTAATTTTGAAATCAAATTTTTGAAACTCAATTTATCATTAAATATAAACATCACAAAAAAATGAAAAGGTTTAGTATTTTATTATTAGTTGCGATTTTCTGTCTCCCTTTTTCAGGCTGTAAAAAAGGAGAAGAAGATCCTGGAATTTCTTTTAAATCAAGAGATGGAAGAGTAAAAGGTATTTGGAAATTAACTAAAATTACAGAGACAAGTACTGATGTAGATAAAACAACGTATGTAGTACTTGGGGTATCAGTAGCTTCAGTAACAACTACAGTTAACACTGTTGATTATGATGGTACGGATATGACTACAACAGAATTAGTTACACTTGAGGCAAATTCAACTACAACTGATGATGTTGAAATAACCGTTACTACTTATGGGGTGACTGTTACTATTAATAAAGACAATACTTACTCTTACAGTTTATCTACAACTGATAAAGAATATTGTACTTCAAATGCTTCAACTTGTACAACATTCCCAAGTTCAAATCCAGCTAGTTATACTGAGGATGAGGATGGAGAGTGGAACTGGGCAGATGCAAATGATAAGAAGATTCATTTAATCACTGATGCACCCTATTTTTCAGGTAAGTTAAAAAAATGTTCCAGCAGTGAGTTGATTTTTGAAACGACTTGGGATGAGTCAGATAAAACCACTTCCACTGATTATGTAAATGAAGGAACTTCTACAGGTACTAAAACTTATACCTGGACAAAGCAATAAAGAGTTAATTTAAAATAATTAAATCCAGCTCATTTTGGGCTGGATTTTTTTTTGGATGACTATCGCTGTCACTCTGAATGAAGCGCAGCACAATGAAGAGTCTGTTTAATAGAACGTATTACTCAACAGATTCTTCATTCACCCTGCACACAAGCCAAGCTGTATTCAGAATGACATAAAAAGGTTACCTCCCCATATAAACCATCAACACAGAAATATCAGCAGGAGAAACACCGCTAATACGAGAAGCTTGGCCAATAGTAGCGGGCTTTATCTTATTCAATTTTTCCCGGGCCTCTAATGATAATGGAGTAATCTCTTGATAATCAGCTATTTTAGATAAGTTTATTCGCTCTAAACGGTTCATTTTATCAACCATTTCTTGTTCTTTCTGAATATAGCCATCATATTTCAGGCTTACTTCTGCTTGCTCCACGCTATCTTCTTTGTAACGAGATAAATCGTTATCTAGCTTTTTAATATTTGTTCTCAAGTAGGCCAGGGATATTTGAGGTCTGGAAATAATATTGATAAGCTTTACACTTTGTTTAATACATGCTGTATCAGCTATTTCCAGCAAAGGATTTACAATATCAGGTGAAATGCTTTCATTTCTAAGATACTGTAATATTTCATTGCTTTGCTTTAACTTAGTATTAGCAGCCTCCATTCTATCATCATTCGCTAGTCCTAATTGATTTCCTAATGGTGTCAATCTTAGATCCGCATTATCTTGTCGTAGTAATATTCTATATTCTGCTCTGGATGTGAACATTCTATAAGGTTCTTCAGTACCTTTTGTAATAAGGTCATCAATAAGTACTCCAATATATGCCTGAGCTCGGCTGAGTGTGAATGGAGCTTTATTGCTTATATTTTGATGGGCGTTGATTCCTGCCATAAGTCCCTGACAACCAGCTTCTTCGTAACCTGTTGTTCCATTTATTTGCCCTGCAAAGAACAAATTTTTGACCAATTTGGTTTCTAAAGTATAGTTCAGTTGAGTTGGAGGAAAATAATCATATTCAATGGCATATCCAGGACGAAACATTTTTACATTTTCGAAGCCAGATATTTTTGTAAGGGCCTGATGCTGAATGTTTTCCGGAAGTGATGTAGAAAAGCCATTCACATATATTTCTATAGTATTCCAGCCTTCCGGTTCTACAAATATTTGGTGCCTGTCTTTATCTGCAAATCTATTGATCTTATCTTCTATAGATGGACAATACCTGGGTCCTATTCCTTTAATTCTTCCATTGAACATTGGAGATTGATCAAATCCTGTTTTCAGGATATCATGTACTTCGTTATTTGTGTAAGTAATATGGCAACTTCTTTGTTTAGTTAATGCCTTTGTATCTGTAAATGAGAATTTTGAAGGATTTTCATCTCCTTTCTGTTCTTCCATTTTGGAATAGTCTAAACTTCTTCCATCAACCCTTGGAGGGGTTCCTGTTTTCATCCTATCACTCACAAAACCAATACTTTGTAGCTGTTCAGTGATGCCAGTAGCAGCTCTCTCCCCTACTCTGCCTCCACCAAATTGTTTTTCACCTATGTGTATCAGGCCATTTAGGAATGTACCATTAGTTAGCACTACAGATTTGGCTTTAATGATCATTCCCATTTGAGTTTTAACCCCGGCTACCCTACCCTTTTCAATTACTAATTTAGTTACCATATCTTGCCAGAAGTCTACATTAGGAATATTTTCCAGGATTGTACGCCATTCATTTGCAAACAACATTCTGTCGCTTTGTGCTCTTGGGCTCCACATCGCCGGACCTTTTGATTTGTTCAACATCCTGAATTGTATGGCAGTTCTATCTGTTACGATCCCTGAATAACCTCCCAGGGCATCTATCTCTCGGACAATTTGTCCTTTGGCTACCCCACCCATTGCTGGATTACATGACATCTGGGCAATGGTTTGGAGATTCATTGTAAGTAATAGCACAGATGAACCCAAGTTAGCCGCCGCAGCCGCAGCTTCACATCCTGCATGTCCAGCTCCTACTACTATTATGTCGTATTCTTTAAACATGGTTGAAATATTAAAATGCAAAGATACGAAATTTAGAAATGGATTTTAAGAGATTGTTCCACGTGGAACATGTAAAATAAATACATGAAATCGTTTAGGTTATTATTTGTTATATTTATTTACTAATATAAAATAATCAGTTAAATACATTTATTCTTTAGTTAGGACAATAAATTATGAATAACAATATAGAAATAGTATTTGCATGTGAATTAGATATGGAAGACTGTTTGATGTTTGACCAATTTATGGATAAGGATAGAATATCCGAATGGTTAGAAAAGAAAAAAATAATAATTGCCAAAGAAAATGATATAACCATAGGTTATTTACGGTTCATGTATTTCTGGCAAAACCTTCCCTATGTCTGTTTAATAAAAGTAAGTGAAAATAGACGCAAGCAAGGAATAGGAGAAGCATTGCTGCACTACTTAGAGGATTTCCTAATACAGAAAGGATTTAACAAATTACTTAGTTCGACCGATGCAGATGGTACAGATTCACAATATTGGCATCGAAAGGTAGGGTTTGAAGAGGCTGGGTTTATAAGAGAAATTAACGAGAACAAAAGGGGAGAAATATTTTTCCTTAAGAGAATATAAATTTAGAAGCCTCAAAAGAATATAAAGCATTGTTTGGAAAAGGTTACATAGAGATTTAAGACTCCGTTAGCCATTTATTGCTAAAAAACAAATCCAAACTCCCATCCAAATTTTGGAAGTACCCCATTATAACCCATGCCATTAATACTTCCCAACATGTGATCATTGTCATCTTGTGTTCTTACGTCAGCGACTCTCAACCCACCTCCAAAGTACATTAACATTGTGAGTTTTTGCTTATAGATGTATTTTGTACTAAACAAAATGCCCCCTTCTTTTCCTTTAATGAAATCTTCTAATGGGACTTTTTCAAATTCACGGCATCGGGTTGACCCAGACCAGGAAGTAGTCCATCTGATACAAGTAGTACCATCACCAGTGTAATAAATTTCAGTGTAATCAAAATGCCCATAAAATGCCCAGTTTATCAGTAAATCACCATTTTTAGAAATATTTGAATTAAGCAGGTTCAATTTATAATGGATCTCACCTTGGTAACCTATGAACTTACTTTTGTTTCTGCCTCCTGATTCTTCAGCATGCAAAATCCCATAGAATACTAATGCCGATTTTTTGTTATTGAATTCTCGCTCATAACCCATTTTCAGGCGATTAATAGTCAGTGCGTTAAGGGAGAAGTAATAAGCGTTATTACCAAATTGTTTATTTGAAGATACTTCTGATTCTTGTGGGAAAAGTAAACCGGGAATTAAAGAGAATACTATAAAGAGTAGGAGGGAGCAACAATTTTTCATAAGAATTGTTATTGTTTCACGTGGAACATCAATAATTTTCTAAATACTGATCCTCCTTATTACGGATTGCTTGTTTATCCTCTTTGGTTTTATCATTGTAACCAATCAAATGGAGAATTCCATGTATTAATAAACGCTGAATCTCTGTGTTTATTTCAATTTCTAAGGTTTTTGCATTTTCTAATGCTCGATCAAGACTCATATATATATCTCCCGAAATTTCATTTTTATTATCAGATAAATCAAAAGTGATAATATCGGTATAGAAATCATGCTCAAGATGTTCTTTGTTAATTTCTAGCAAATACGAATCATTGCAAAAGATATAATTTATGTTACCAACATAGCAGTTTTCCGCCTTAATAACCGATTCTATCCATTTTGACGTATTTTCTTCATCCAGAATCGGGTTTTCTACATTTTCTGTGAAATAATGGATTGGCATAATGATCAATTAACAAATATATAATTGAACAGTAGCATAAAATGATAAAATAATTTATTAGGAAAAAGAGGAGTAGCGGAGTGGAGCTTAAAGTTTAAATTGAAGCTTTACAGTATTTCCGTTATTTTCGTATTCGCATGAATCGGACAAACTGCGCATTAAAAACACACCTCTTCCTGTTGCTTTTTCTATGTTTTCAGGAGCAGTGGGATCAGGTAAATTTTCATGATCAAAGCCGGGACCTTGATCAGCCACTTTAAATTCTAAATTTCCAGAAGATTCAACAAATTGAATATCAACACGTTTACTCTCGTTTGTTTGATTTCCGTGAAAAATAGCGTTGTTAACAGCTTCCGTTAATGCAACTAAAATATTACCATAAAGCTCATCTCTGAAATTAAGCAACTTTTGAATCTTTTCAATAAAGTTTTCAACTTGGGTAATGTTTTCAGGTTTTGAAGTTATGGTTAATGCGAGTTCTCCCTGGGCTTTCTGCATAACTAATTCTTCTTCGTGGCTCATTTATTGATCTAATTTTTGGAAGTACCTATTTACTTTATCTTTGTAATATGGATTAAGTGATGGAGGTACTGTTTTCAGTAATTCTATTTCATTTTCCTTTAACCTTTTATACTCTTGAAATGTAATTAG
>JAESTI010000192.1 GCA_016763665.1 Bacteroidia bacterium
AAGCTTGTCAAAAATCACATCATAAGCAGTGCGAATCGCAAAATGATCATCCACAAAAACAATTTCAACGATACTGCGCTTCATGGCAACAATTCCTGAAAATTGAGATAATAATACAGCTATTAAACTTCCCCAAATACCGATATGAAGTAGTGATGAATGTCTTGACATCGCATAAAGGATGACCAACATCAACAAACTAAAAAAAGTAACATATTTTGGTGCGGCATAGGATTGTATCGCATGGAATCTATGTTTTTTCTCAGGATATTTAGTGCTTTTGAAAGATGCCATTTATTTAGGATATTTGGTAAAGTTATTAATTATAAACAGATGAAGTATTGGTATTCATTATTCCTGGTTTTAAGTATTTCCTTATCATCTATTGCCCAAAATGGCTGGGACTGGCAAGTTCTTGCTGATATGCCTGAACCAGTTAGCAACAATGCAGTAACTATTGCAGAAGTAAATGGGGTACAGCATGTTTATTCTTTTGCAGGTATAGATTCTACAAAAAAATATTCAGGAATACATTTACAGGCTTTCAGGTATAACACCATTACCAATATTTGGGATACCATTCCATCTTTGCCAGATACAATGGGAAAAATTGCTGTCGGAGCAAGTACTGTTAAAAACAAAATATACATCATTGGCGGATATCATGTATTTAGTGATGGAACTGAAAAATCATCTCATTTGGTTCACATTTATGACCCGGAAACGAATACCTATACTGAAGGAGCACCAATTCCTATTTCTATAGATGATCATGTACAACTGGTTTGGAGAGACAGCTTGATATATATTATTACAGGCTGGAGTGATAATGGAAACGTTAATGATGTTCAAATTTATAATCCAACTGCAGATTCTTGGCTGGTTGGGTTATCAACTCCAAATTCGTCATCCAGTAAAGTGTTTGGTGGCTCAGGTGTGATAATAAATGACGCTATATATTATTTAGGAGGAGCTTCTGATTGGGACGGTTCAACATTCCCTGTAACAACTACTTTAAGACAAGGAGTAATTAACCCTAATGATCCTACTGATATTGCCTGGGAACAGCTCAATACAAATCCTTATGATGATGGATACAGAATGGCTTGTACGAATCACTGGGGAAAAGCTCTTTGGATTGGCGGTTCTAGTGAATCATATAATTATGATGGCATTGCTTATTCTGACAACTCTCCTGTTGATCCCCATAACAGGATTTTGATGTACAATACTGTGGATTCTTCCTGGACAGAATTTGATTCAACAACTTATAGTGTAATGGATCTAAGAGGGATCGCAAAGTTAGATGAAAATAATTTTATCATTGCCGGAGGGATGTTAAATAACCAAAAAGTGAGCAATAAGACTTATCAACTTACTTATACAGAAACTTTAGGAATGAACATTGCAAAGAGAGAGAATGATATCAGCATATATCCTAATCCTACATCTGATAAAATAAATGTTAGTTTTTCTGAAAAAGTTACCAAAATTCATATTATCGATCAATTAGGAAGAATAGTGATATATTCCAAAACAACAAGTTCCATTGATGTTTCTACCCTTCCTCCTGCCTTATATTTATTAACAGTGTTTTATGATGGAGGAGTTGATACTACTTCATTTATTGTAGAATGATCTAAGTAAAATGCGGTACTAAATTTACCAATCAGAGGGTATTGATTGGCATTAAGGAGTTTCGTACTTTTATATTATCATGAAGGCTATGCAGATTCCCGGTACAGATAGTACTTTAAATGTTGTTTTTTATGCAGAAGACAATATTTTAGAGATTTCCGGTTCTTCCCTACCGCTTGATGCAAAAGAGTTTTACCAACCTATTATTCATTGGATCAATCAATATGCTAATGCTTATTTGAAAAATATCAAAGTTGTGTTTCAATTGAACTATTTTAATACTGCTTCCGCCAGGTATTTATTGGATATTATGGTTGGTGTGGATGGGTTTATTACTGATGGCAAAAACGCAAAAATTCTCTGGTATTATGACAAAGATGATTTTGAAATGCTGGAAAGCGGAGAAGAATTTGCTGAGTTGGTCGCTGTTCCTTTTGAATATCGGACTTATTAATGCCTTAGTTTTCTAAAATTCTATAGTCATTAATAATATGTAAGGTACTATATTCTCTACGTGCCGACAATTGATCTAGCGAATTATTATTTTCTTGGTTATCAAGGATTTGACGCTATAGAGCGTTGCAAAATAAACTCCTGAATCAAGATTTTCTATTTTATAAATAGAATTAATCGATTCTTTTTCATCTACAAAAACTTTTTTCCCGAGCATGTCTAGCACTTCAATCCGTATAAATTGAATACTCTTACTATTAGAAACATCAATATAAATATATTTTTCACCGGGATTTGGATAAATTGATATGTATTCTTTAATGGCCTCCTCTGCCGAACCACTTGTTGATAGTTGAATAGACTCGCATTTTTTATGAATTGTACAATTATTGGTTGCGCTTAAACAAACCGTATAAGTGCCTTCTGCAGAATATGTATGAGTTGGATCAGAGGAAGAATCTGTATTGCCGTCACCAAAAACCCAACTATAACTATCTGCCTTTACAGAGGTATTCTCAAAAATAACAGTTAAACCTGATATGCTATTGTTAAAGTTGGCAGTAGGTCCTATACAACCATTTAAAATATCCCAACTAAGTGTTTCTTTATGGTTTGTCAAATGATCTGGGTCTCTCGTTGTTGTAATTGTGTCAACCACTGTATAAGACAATGTATGAAGCCCTAGGCTTGTAGTGTTTGTATCAAATATGAAAACAGAAGTATCCGTTGCAACAACTGAACCATCCAAAAGCCACTCAGAATGAAGAGTATTAGGATTGGGTTTTAGTAAATCTATGTTGAACGTTATTTTGGGAGTTTGACTATCTAAAGTGTCTGAAATTTGAATTGGGGAATAATTTTCAATGATAGTGGTTAAATCATGGAATATTTCTATGAATTCCTGTGTGCAGACTTCACAAAAATCATATCCAAGCACCCTCATTTTACAGTAGTTTTTAGGCCGATAGCAATCTACAGTATTATACGAAGCTCCCTCGAACAAACCAACAACATTGTTGTAGGAGGAAATCTCAGGGGTTGGAATAGTGGTGGTATCATTGATCCAAATATTCCATCTGATTAGACTCCTATCGGTCTCTGCTGTAGTATTGGCTTTTTCCCTACAGCTTGTACCGCCATTAAAGTCATACTCATCAGCTAAGTTTGCAAATGAATGTCCAATTTCATGTATTGCAATTTCCGCACTGGATGCGTGGGTTGATACGGTGGCATGAGTTCCTCCTGACCCGCCATAAATAGAACTATTGACAACTATAATTGTCTGATCATATGCCGGAAAATTATCAGCTAAAACATCTGACACAACCGAACTATTTAAACATACCAATAGTCTATGGATCCCACCGTAATCAAAAGTGCAACCAAAGTAATTATCAACATCTGCAATTGGTACTCCCCCAGGTTCATCAGAGGCAGTACCAGGGTGGTCTGCACCTGATTCGTTAGAAGGTACTTTGACTGCAAAAAAATTAAACAACTCGCTGTATTCTGAAAAAGGAGATGTTTCCAATAATTCGGTTATTATAACATTGACATCACTTATATAAGTACTCAATTCTGAACTGGTGTAACCATCACTTAAAAAAACAAAATTAATTCGGTCATCGAGTGAACCTGTTTTAATAATCGTGTCTACGGGAAAAGTTTGCGCAGACAACGAAGTACTAGCAACCCAATAAAGGATGCAAACAATAAGAGTTGCGCTAAATTTAAATTTACTTAGTTTTTTCATTATTAAAATGTTATAGGTATTTCTATAATCTTATTTAATGTAAGCTCAGAGTCAATTTTTTCAAACCCTATGGTCTTGATTTTATTATCGTATTGAATCCTGATCGTGAAGTCAGCTTCTTTTCTCTTGATCATTGTGGTTTCAAATTTTCCTTCTTCACTACTATATTCGAGTGAATATTCCAATGGATGGGGAATTACTCTTGTGAAAAGCACCTGATGCTTGCTGTCATAGAAAGTGCATAGAAGATGATCTTCCTCTAATTGATATTCTAACTGGTTTGGTGTTTTTAGCTTTCCATCCCGAACTTTTTGATTTGCAATACTGATAGCTTCAGAACCATCTTCCTCTTTTGTATGTAAAAATGTTATAAATACTATCTTTTCAGTACTATTTGCATTTTGCTTGGATTTCTCATTTTTAGATTTATTAGTGGAGGATATATTATTCTCAGTGGTTTTGTTTTTTGCAGTAAAACAACTAGTAACTATCAATGCGCTTAAAAGATAAAGGAACCCCGTTGTCATTCTCATAATTATATCAATGTTCAATTATAATAAAGTAAATTACAACTTTTTATAGACTAAAAAAAATCCTCTCTAGCTCAAGCATCCGATTGTGTCCTATATTAGATTCCTACTGTTTATTTTAAGCTCTAACGTACCAAAAAGCTATATTTGAAATCACATGAATCGAAAATATAAATTTAGAAATTTTACTGGCACAAGCTGTTACTTCCACCAGTGGGCTTAGACACGGTCAGCCTGGCAGGAGTTTAATTCAATTCTTCAAAAATTATTTTTGCCGCTTTTTCCGATGAAGGTTCCTCCAATTCAAGGTCATCTTGCAGCATTTTATAATTTTCTAGCATCTCAATTTTATAGTCAGAATCATTAAGGATTCTCCTTAATTCTTCGGTTACACTATTTGGGTTAAATTGATCTTGAATTAATTCTTTAATTACTTCCTTATTCATTATCAAGTTCACTGGAGAAATATAATCCACCTTGATCACCATCTTGGCTATTAGGTATGTGAGCAAGCTTGTCTTGTAACATACTATTTGAGGGACATCAAGTAAAGCAGCTTCCAAATTGGCAGTCCCTGAAGTTATGATTGCCGCATCTGAAGATGAAAGTAGATCGTAAGTTTTATCAATAACTATTTTAACTGAATCGGTAATAAATGGTTCATAAATATTTTTATCCATTGATGATAGCCCGCAAATCACAAAAGTATGATCAGGGAATTGACTTTTCACAGAAGTCATCACGTTTAATGTTTTTGTGATCTCCTGCTTTCTGCTTCCGGGAAGTAATGCTATAATTGGATCTATCCCTAACTGGTTTTCCGAAATGAAATTTTCATCCTTTTTAAAGCTGTTGATCTCTTCAATTAAAGGATGTCCTATATAATCTGCTTCGTAA
The DNA here is from genome assembly GCA_016763665.1 of Bacteroidia bacterium. Next base: position 5,272 of record JAESTI010000192.1, read on the forward strand.
TTGTATTTCTTGTAAAAATCCCTTTCAAAGGGAAAAATCGTAAAAACACGATCAACAGCTTTTTTTATAATTTCAACTCTTGATGTATTCCACGCCCATATTTTCGGAGAGATATAATAATATACTTTTAGGCCATTGGTTTTGGAAAATTGTGCAATTCGCAGATTAAATCCGGGGTAATCTACTAGTATGAGTGCATCTGGATTGTAACTCAATACATCCTGTTTGCATTGTTTTAGATTTTTCTTGATCTCAAATAAGTGAGTAAACACCTCCCAGAAACCCATATATGAGATGTCTTTATAGTGCTTGACAAGAGTGCCCCCTATCACTCTCATCTTATCTCCACCCCAAAACCTGAATTCAGCATTGGAGTCGTAATTCTTTAATGCCTTCATCAAATTAGAAGCATGAAGGTCGCCTGAAGCCTCACCTGCTATTAAATAGTACTTCATTGTTATTCGTTGAGTCGTAAAATCGGGTATTCGTAAATTCGTATAATATGGGTATCATTCGTATTCATTAGCATATTAGCATCATCCTTTTAGCTAAATAATGAACTTTAGAAATAATACCATACCTGCATATAGAAACGTGGCCATGAGTACTCCTTTGGCAGATTTGTAGAAATCCAATTTTATGAATAGAAAAAATATTGCCAGATTACCGATAACACAAAGGCTTGTTAATGGAGCGTGAATTCTTAGGGAGATCATTAATTCTACAAATCTGATCATTTCAAGATAGCCATAGTTATAGAGGTAGATGCAATACATTATTATCATAGGAACAATAATGCCTAATATCAGTCCGGTAATTACAGAATCCCAATTAACTCTCAAAATTCAGGTTTTTAAGGTCTTCAAGTGCTTTATAGTCTGTCATATCAAACTGAACAGGAACAATAGTTACATAGTTCCTTTCCAACATATGCTCATCTGTATCCGCTTCATCATCTTTGTTTTGATAAAACCCTGTTAGCCAGTAGTATTCGTTGTTATTTTCATCATGCTTTGTCTCAAACTCTTCTATCCACCTGCCCTTTGCTTGCCTACAAATTTTGATTCCATTTATTTCTGCCAGATCAGCAACTGGAATATTCACATTTAGCAACGTATTTTGGGGTATATCATTGTCAAAAATTGTTTCGAGTATTTTTCTGACATATATTTTTGCTGTTTCCAATTCAGCTTCCTGAGACCAGTCTAACAACGAAAATCCTATAGCAGGAATACCATCAATACCCGCTTCGATAGCAGCGCCCATAGTTCCGGAATAAATTACACTTATTGATGAATTTGATCCATGGTTAATTCCTGCCAAACAAATATCCGGAGAGCAATCCATTAATTTATTCAATGCCAACTTAACACAGTCAGCAGGAGTTCCTGAGCTCTTATATGCAGTTTTAACATCACTAATTTCAACTTGAGAAACGTAGATCGGTTCATGAACGCTTATTGCATGTCCTTTGCCGGATTGTGGTGAATCAGGAGCTATCAAAAATAGTTCTCCGAAGTCCTTAGCCACATCTATCAAGGCTTTTAGGCCCGGAGCATTAATTCCATCATCATTGGTTACTAAAATGGTTCTATCCTTTTTCACTTTCCCTGGTTATTCATTGAAGGTGCCAAAAATAGGAATATTTCTAATGAATGATGCTAATATGCTAATGAATATGAATCACCGAATTAGCTAATTTGAAAATGTGCTAATTTGAAAATAAATTAAAAAATAGTACACTGATTTACTATGATGATTATGATAAATTAATGATAACCAATAAATTATTAGCTGATTGATATACGAATTAACGAATACACGATTTCACGAATCACGGGACTGTTTTAATACAGACAAAGTAGCAGCCGTAACACCATAAGTCGGTGCTAAGAGTAATCCAAGCACAGGAATTAGCAATATTACGTAAAATCCTAAGCCAATTCCAATAGATAATCCCTTATGATCAGATACAAATGCAGCACTCTCTTTGACTGTTAATTTTCTTCTTTCGTTGGTATAATCAATCAATGAAAACCCAAAATAGTAGCCTTGAACGATAAGGATCATTATTGGAGTTACAAAATTCACGAGAGGAACCAGACTGAGCAACATCAAAATAGTTATGAGTATCAATTCAATAAACATGTTTTTAGTCGCTAAAAATGAGCCTCTTATGACATCCTTTATGAATTGGTTAAATTGAAAGGAGTATTGAGTTCCAGTAACTATCCTTTCTATTTTTTCAGATAATATTGCCAAGAACGGGGACATAATTATTAGAACCAGATACTTATAAACCATCAGGTACATCAATACTAAAATGACTCTTATCAAAAATGATAGTACTATTTTGACAATCAGCATGGCGCCATCCACGTCCACAATTCCTAGAAAATCCATAATAAGATATGCAAAAGCATCAGCAGTAGTCCATGCAATTGCAAAAATTATACAAAATAGAAACAGATTAATAATTCCTGGAATTAAAACAAAAACCCAAAGTTTATGTTTACTGATCAGTTGATGAGCTTCGAAATAGCATTTGATGCCCAGCAGGAACTCCTTATAGATTGCCATTTATTACGTTTACCTGCAAATATCGTAAATTTAAAGAGTACCTAATGTCGATATTTTTGGAACTTCTCTTGTTTGTGAAGACTATAAACAAAAGCAAAGAATAGTTATCACTCTGTAGAACCAAGCGACTGCAGGGATGAGACCTTTTTATTAATGTTAGTTTGGGATTAGTGACCAAGTATCTGTCGAATCAACATCAAATCTTATTATTCCATCCGATTTTGTATAATAATGATGAGTACCGTTTTTATGTAAAATATTTTCATAAAGCTTATTATTGACTGTCATAGTATCTATATCTCCATCTCCATTTTGAAAAAAATTATCACTGCTGGAACTAAAATGGTAACTCCCATCCTCATTAATGGAAATGTAAAAAAATGTTAACCTATCCATATCTTGATACAACCGAATTTCAATATCAATTTTCGGAATGGAGCATTTAAAAGTGGTTTCATCTTCTTGATGGTTATATTGATAATCACATTCTTCAGCAGAAATATACTCCTCATCATATAAAACGGTTCTCCCTTGACCAATTAATAATGCTGTATCACCTGAATCATTTACAAAAGTGAGAGTTTCATCACCTGTATATGGTACAGCAGCTTTATATTTAGCAGGTATATCATACGTTTCATCTTCGCACTCCATTCTGTCACAGGAACTGTATCCAAAATACAATAAAAGTACAGTCGTAAATAGCAAATACTTTTTCATGGTTAACATAGTATTGTTGATGCAATATAAAACAGAAAAGCCCGGTTAAAAACCAGGCTCTTATATTTTACTTCATCCTTTTTTTAATAAACTTCTCCGTAATCATCTACAAGTTCTTCATAATCCAAAGCATCTACACCATAGGTTTCGATATTATCATCTGCAACAACGTATGTGCTCTTATCACCAGCCTTTCTTGAGAACATAACATCATATTCCGTATTATTATGATCAACCATTTTTAGTCCGACATAATCAGTGTTTTTCTTTGACTTAAGATCCGTTGTACAAATCGGACAAAAGAATTCTACTAATTCACCGTCTTCAATATGATAGGCATCATGTTTATTAAAAGAATAATCGCCAACTTTTGGGCTAAGCAATATCAATCCTTTGTTTTTTTTCTTGTTCATGGTAGAGAACACAACAAAACCACCGGCATTTAAGTGGCCTTTGCATTTCGGGCATTTGTAATCGTTCATTTTCATCGACATGATCTGAGAGTTTTAGGCTACAAGTTTAGTTTCAATTACAAGATAATAAATATTTTATTAAAAGTCAATGACATGACCATCTTTAGCCGTTTCCAGTTCAATTTTAGATAGGTTTTTTAACATTTCCTCACCTAAATGGTTAAGTAAAATTCTTTTG
>JAESTI010000412.1 GCA_016763665.1 Bacteroidia bacterium
CATTAAAATCAGTAGAAGAATCATTAAAAGAACCCATTCTATATTGTAACAATAACCTTGGTTCTTTAATTAATTTAGCTGATAACGCCATTAAAAATCAGATTACCAATTTTGTATTTTCATCCTCATGTACAGTTTACGGGCAACCTGATAATATACCTGTTAATGAATCTACTCCATTCAAACCATCGGAATCGGTTTACGGTGAAACCAAACAAATCTCAGAAGGAATTCTGGAAAGATTAAGCAATAATTCTGATATGAGTGTGATAAGTCTTCGGTATTTTAATCCGATCGGAGCACATGAATCGGCATTAATTGGTGAATTAGCGACAAGTACAGCAACTAATTTAGTACCTCTTGTAACTGAAACAGCAATTAAAAAAAGAGAAAAACTATTTGTATTTGGAAATGACTATAACACCAAAGATGGTACTTGTGTAAGAGATTATATTCATGTAGTAGATATTGCTAAAGCTCACGTTGCCGCTCTGCAAAGGCTCTTTCAGGGTAATAAAACAAATTATAAAGTTTTTAATTTGGGTACTGGCTCTGGAACAACTGTACTTGAAATAATACATACGTTTGAACAAGTAAGTGGTATTAAATTAAATTATGAAATTACAGATAGAAGGTCAGGAGATGTAGAACAAATTTATTCCAATTCAAAACTGGCAAACGAAGTTTTAGGATGGAAAGCCGAAAAAAGCTTAGAAGAGATGTTATCCTCTGCCTGGAATTGGGAACAGCAATTAACTGAACAAAATTCAATTGTTGAGCAAGAATAAATGGAATCGAAGAAAAAAATATTAATAACCGGAGGTGCCGGATTTATAGGATCTCATGTAGTGAGATTATTTGTTTCCAAGTATCCAGATTATTCTATTTATAACCTTGATAATTTAACCTATGCAGGGAATTTAAATAACCTAACGGATATTGAAGATAGCGAAAACTATGCCTTCATAAAGGCTGACATTGCTGACACATCTGCTATTAATGAACTGTTTAATGACATCCCATTTGATTCAGTTATTAACCTTGCTGCCGAATCACATGTAGATAGATCCATTGTAAATCCTTTAGAGTTTCTTCAATCGAATATCCTTGGGACTGTTAACCTACTTAACGCAGCTAAATCTATTTGGAAGGATAATTTTGAAGGTAAACTCTTTTATCAAGTTTCTACTGATGAAGTTTATGGTTCATTAGGTACTGATGGATACTTTTTAGAAACAACTCCTTATGATCCTCAAAGCCCTTACTCAGCTTCAAAGGCTAGTGCAGATCATTTTATTAGGGCGTATAACAACACATTTAATATGCCTATAGTTATTTCTAATTGTTCAAACAACTACGGCCCTAATCAATTCCCTGAGAAATTAATCCCTCTAGTTATTAATAATGTTCAGAATAATAAGTCTATACCTGTTTATGGAAAAGGTGAAAATATTAGAGATTGGCTTTACGTTAAAGATCATGCTGCAGCAATTGACGTAATATTTCATAACGGGGAAATCGGATCAACATATAATATTGGTGGATTTAACGAGGAAAAGAATATTGATATAATAAAAGTTATCTGCGATATCTTGGATAAGAAATTAGAAAGAAAAGAATGTTCCTTCGATCAATTAGTTACATTTGTTAAAGATCGACCCGGTCACGATCAACGTTATGCTATAGATGCATCCAAACTAAAAAATGAATTAGGCTGGGAGCCTTCATTAAATTTTGATCAAGGAATAGAGGAAACTATTGATTGGTATCTAAACAATGATGGATGGTTAAAAGAAGTTACATCAGGTGATTATCAAAAATATTACGAGAAACAATACAGTTAATTTGGAAAATTCCTTTTATCATACAGATGATCTAAGCAACCATTCCTTTTTGGTGACAGGAGGAGCAGGTTTTATTGGCTCGAACTTAACCGAATATCTGTTAAAGAATGGAGCAGGTAAAGTCCGTGTACTCGATAATTTTTTAACCGGTACTAAACATAATATCAAAGACTTTTTTGATTACACTTCTTTTGAACTTATAGAAGGAGATATCAGAGATCTGGATACTTGTAAAAAAGCTTGTACTGATATTGAATATGTTATGCATCAAGCCGCTTTGGGCTCAGTTCCCAGATCAATTAAAGATCCAATTAACACAAATAGTATAAATATCAATGGGTTTTTAAATGTTATAACCGCTTGTAAGGAATCCAGGATCAAGCGATTCATATATGCAGCTTCATCTTCTACATATGGTGATAGTACAGCGTTGCCTAAAACTGAAGATACAATTGGAAAGCCTTTATCTCCCTATGCCGTTTCGAAATATGTTAATGAATTATATGCAAATGTTTTTGCAAATCTATATGGCTTAGACGTTATAGGGCTGAGGTATTTTAATGTTTATGGACCAAATCAAAGTCCTGAAGGAGCGTATGCAGCAGTAATTCCATTATTCATTGACGCCGTAATGAACGACATACAACCTGTTATTTATGGGGATGGTTCGCAAACCAGAGATTTTACATTTGTTCAGGATGCTATCCAAGCAAACATTAAAGCTGCATTTGTGCAAAATTCGGAAGCGATTAATAGTATCTATAATATAGCAGCTGGTGAACAAACATCTGTTAACCAATTGTTTCAAATTATTAAGGATAAATCAGGCTCCGTCCTTGAACCTACTCATAAGGACCAAAGAATAGGTGACATTCATGATTCCTTAGCAAGTATTGATAAGGCAAAAAGATTGTTGAATTTTTCTCCTAATTATGATATAAATAATGGTATTGAAAAAACTTATGATTGGTTTTTAGAAAATTCAAAAGTACCATCCAATTAGATTCTATTATAACGTTATTTGATGTTTAAGAATCTCCTCAAAAAGTTCAGTAAGAAAGACGAAGCACCTTCTTTTCCTATTCAAGATTTTTCCATAATCGGAACAGATATGCACTCACATCTTATTCCGGGTATAGATGATGGCGCAGAAGACATGGAAATGGCAATACAAATGGTCATTCAGCTAAAGTCTTTAGGATTTAATAAACTAATTACTACACCGCATGTGATGTGTGACTACTATAAAAACTCTTCTGAAACTATCATAAATGGGCTTTCTAATCTTAAAAATGAATTGGCGAGGCGAAACATTGAGATTACAATTGAGGCCGCTGCCGAATATTATTTAGATGAAGAATTCTCAGGGAAAATCGACAATGAAAAATTACTTACTTTTGGAGATAATTATGTTCTATTTGAAACATCTTATATTAATAAACCTGAGAATCTAAAGGATGTTATTTTTCAACTTTTTGCTCAAAAATATAAACCTATTTTAGCCCACCCTGAGAGATATAATTTCCTATATGATGATTTCAAAAATTATCAATCTTTAAAAGAAACAGGAGTGTTTTTCCAATTAAATATCAATTCCATTATTGGTTCATACTCGCCTATAGCAAGAACCATAGCAATAGACTTGATAGATAATAATATGATAGATTTTGTAGGTACAGATGCTCATAATTTAAACCATATTTATAACTTGAATGCTTGTTTAAAAGATAAGTATTGTCAAAAAATAATTACTACCGCTAGCTTATTAAATAATAAACTATGAAGAAAGCATTAATAACTGGAATTACCGGACAAGATGGAGCATACTTAGCAGAATTCCTTTTAGAAAAAGGTTATGAAGTTCATGGTATAAAAAGACGATCATCTTTATTTAATACTCAACGTGTTGACCACCTTTATAAGGACCTTCATCAGAAAGAGGTTAATTTTATTTTACATTTTGGCGACTTAACTGACTCTACTAACTTAATACGTATAATACAAGAAGTTCAACCAGACGAAATATATAACCTTGCCGCCCAAAGCCATGTTCAAGTCAGTTTTGATACACCAGAATATACTGCAAATGTTGATGCATTAGGAACACTCAGGTTATTAGAAGCAATTAGAATTCTAAATCTTGATAAAAAAACCAAATTTTACCAGGCTTCCACTTCAGAATTATATGGTAAAGTACAGGAAATACCACAAAAAGAAACAACTCCATTTTATCCACGCTCTCCATATGCTGCAGCAAAGATTTATTCCTATTGGGTAACTGTAAATTATCGAGAGAGTTATGATATATTCGCATCAAATGGTATCCTCTTTAATCACGAGAGCCCTTTAAGAGGTGAAACTTTTGTGACTCGTAAAATTACAAGAGCAGTTTCTAGGATAGGTTTAGGACTTCAAGAGAAATTTTTTATTGGGAATCTAGATGCCAAAAGAGATTGGGGACATGCCAAAGATTATGTCGAAGCAATGTGGATGATGTTACAATATCACCAAGCTGATGATTTCGTAATTGCTACAGGCATAGCAACTTCTGTTCGGGATTTTATCACTCAATCTTTTGAAGAGATTGGTGCTACGATTCGATTTGAAGGTAAAGTCAAGAGCGAGATAGGAATATTAGAACATTTAAACGAAGAAAAATTTCAATCGGTTGTTGGAGAAATAAGCAATGAAAAATTCAAGAATTCAATTGGCGATACTGTAGTCCAAGTTGATGAAAAATATTTTCGACCCACTGAAGTAGAGTTATTGCTGGGAGACCCTTCAAAAGCTAAGAAAGAATTAGGATGGGAACCTAAGTATGATCTAAATTCATTAGTACATGAAATGGTAATAGAAGATTTGAAAGAAATGAAAAAAAATAAGTTTTTAGTCGAAAGCGGATATGAGTTAATTGAAAATGAAGCTGAATAAAAAGTAACTAATGGATAAGCAATCAAAGATATATATAGCTGGTCATAATGGAATGGTAGGATCCGCAATACACCGAAAATTAATAGGTGAAGGTTATAATAATATTATTACCAAAAAATCTAATGAATTAGATTTAAGAGAGCAAAGTATGGTGCGGGATTTTTTCTCTAAAGAGCAACCAGAATATGTTGTCCTTTCTGCGGCTATGGTAGGAGGTATTCAAGCAAATAATACTTACCGTGGGGATTTTTTGTACAACAACTTAATAATTCAAACTAATATTATTCATGAAAGTTATGTAAACAAAGTTAAAAAACTTGTATTCATGGGTTCTGCATGTATCTACCCTAAATTGGCAGAGCAGCCAATGAAAGAAGAATATATGCTGACAGGACTGCTTGAACCAACTAATGAACCTTATGCTATAGCAAAAATAGCAGGATTGAAAATGTGTGAGGCGTATAATAATCAATACGGATGTAACTTTATTTCTGTGATGCCAAACAACCTATATGGGCCAAATGATAACTACGACTTAAATAATTCACACGTGTTAGCTGCATTGATTAGAAAGTTCCATGATGCAAAAGTAGCATCTAAAGAATATGTAGAATTATGGGGAACAGGAAGTCCATTACGAGAATTTTTACATGTTGATGATCTTGCAAAAGCATGTTATTTCTTAATGTTAAATTACAATGAAAGTCAGTTCATAAATATTGGTACAGGAGAGGAAGTTTCAATTAAAACTTTGGCGAACTTGATAAAAGATGTCACAGAATATAAAGGTGAGCTACGTTGGGATGATTCAAAACCGGATGGAGTTCCTAGGAAATTACTTGATACTACTAAGTTAAGAAATCTGGGATTCCAGCATTCAATAAAGTTAAAAGATGGACTAACTGCAGTATATACAGATCTAGTAGAAAATTATGAAAAATACACCAGTAGGGATCAGGAAAAATATCTGAATTAATTAAACGCTTTCTGCCTCAACTTCCCTGCTGACTTTTCTTACTAA
>JAESTI010000193.1 GCA_016763665.1 Bacteroidia bacterium
AGTACGGTTATAAGCTCCACTTCTGGCAATTCCAGCGGCAAAAAGATCAGAATGAGCCAATAGATTTGCGGTCATAAAAGCACCATATGAATGTCCCCCGACAGCAAATTTATTGCGGTCTGCTATTCCCATTTTGACAAGTGTATCAACTGCTGCTTGGGCGCTGCTTACTAATTGTTTAACATAAGTATCATTTGGTTCTTCATCATCTTCTCCAACAATAGGCATACTGGGACCATTAAGTACTGCATATCCCTGGGTAAGCCAAATTAAGGAAGACCACCAGCCAATTCTGTCAAAGCGGTAAGGAGAATCTTTAACCTGTCCAGCGGCATCGGCACTTTTGAATTCCTGTGGGTAAGCCCAAATAATAACAGGCAGGTTTTTATTTTTATTTTCATCTGCAAAGGGTAAATAGAGATTGCCAGTTAATTGGATCCCATCATCTCTTTTATATTTCAAGAGTGTTTTATTGATATTCTTGAAATTAGGATACGGATGAGGAAATTTAGTGAGTTGATCCAGTTCATCTTCTTTCAGCTTTCTGATAAAGAAATTAGGTTGTTCAGTAACTGATTCCCTCCTGGTAATGGCAATTTCTTTAACCGGATCAATAATTTGATAAGGATATTCGTAATAAGGAGCTTCTGACCGCCAGATCCTTGTTGATTTTTTAGTTACTACGTTAAATTTATCTATAAATGGTCTGTTGCCTTCAGGTGAAGCTCCACTACCCAATAGAAATAGAGTCTTGCCTTGATCGGGAGTTAATAAGACTGATTTTCCAAATTCGTTGGTGGTTGTCTCAAAGCTTCCAGGATCATTGTACCTGTCTTCATAAGACCTATCAAATAGTACATTTTTTTCTTTTGGATCGTTTCCGGGATCAAAAATGCTGGTAATCGCTCTTCTTGTTTTCCACCAATATTCACGTATAATTGCAATATTTTCATTGCCCCATGTTATGCCGCCGTATCTGAGATTTAATGAGATCAACCCTTTAGGTTTTTTGTCGAAAGGAGCATTCAAAGAAAATAATTTATCCCTGTATTCACTTTCTTTCCTGGCATCACCTTCATCTTGGGCTTCAACCCAATACAGTTCTGCAGGTACATCAGATCTCCATGTAAAAGAACGTGGACCTTTTTTCACCGAGCCAAATCCCTGTGGAATGTCATCTGAGACAGGTAAATCAGCTAATTGTTTAACCAGTTCTCCCTTATTATCCCAAATTTCAACCAAGCGGGGAAACCTATAATATGGCACCAAATATGAAAATGGTTCCTTTACAGTTTGAACTAAAATATATTTACCGTTAGGTGATGGATTGAAAGAACTGATAATGCCCTTTGCTCCAAAGGCTTTTGAATTACCTTCTAAGGTTGTTATCATTAATTGGGTGGTCACGAAGTATTTAAATAATTGCTCATCATGGGCATTTGTTAGTAGGTCCTGAAAAGTACGAACCGGAGCTTTTTTGCCTTTATTCTCCCTGACAACGGGGCCAGTTGGAACATCAGATTTTTTTGGAGGGGCTTGTCCTCTTTCAATATCGATAGATTTGTAAATAATGTGCTTGCTGTCTGGCATCCATTGATATGGATTGCCCCATGTAGCATCATTGATTATGGCCTTGGTTAATTGTACTGCTGTTTTTAGTTTCAGATCTGCCATCCAAAGCTCAATACCATTTGATTTTGTTATAGTGAATGCTATTTTATTTCCATCCGGAGACCAATTCACATTCTCGATCATTGGATCATTCGGGATCCCTGTTAAATTAAATTCTTTGTTCTCATCTACAGAAAATAATTTGATATTATTATAAAACCAGGAACGGCTTTGGCCATTTGTCTTGGGATCAATTCTAATGCCTCCAATACGCATTTCCTTTCGCGCTACATGTTCAATTGATGGCAGATTGGGAAGTTCCAAAAATAACATCCATTTCCCCTTTGGGTGAATTTTTACAGATGGTGTTGGTGGCGCATCAATTAGATCAACAATTTCCTGTGGTGGAAGTTGATAATCTAATTTTTCCTGAGCGAACAAGGACATATTCCCAATTGGGATTAGATATTGAACTAGAAATGTTAGTAGAATTACTATCCTAAGATTCATTTTGATTTTCATTTTAAATGGATTTAGATACTCAAGGCTGCAAATATAAAATATCTGAATTGATTTGTTTAGATACTTCTGATCCCTTATTGAGTTTGTGGTTTAATTGAAGAATGGTGATATACCTGTAAATTTCGCATTGACCAATTGAACTCTTCAGAATAAGTAGTTTTGTCATATTGAGCCTGTCGAAATATAAGACTTCGATAAACCTGCCTGTACGGCAGGCAGGCTAAGTGTGACAATCATTTGATTGTAATTTCTATAGGTTAATAATTAGTCATTTTTCAAAAACAAAAACCATTGTCTATCTTTAAGGTATGAGAATTCTTTTTCTGATATCAACCTTACTGTTCATATCCTTCTGTTCTTTCTCGCAGAACAAACATAAAATAGATTCACTCAAATCCGCTTACCAAACCGCCACCCACGACACTTCTCGAATAAGTGCATTACTAGGTTTATTCTTAGAGTATTATTTAGCCAAACCTGATACTGCATTTGTTTTTTGTGAAAAGGCTCTATTCATTGCAGAAAAAGCTAACCTTAAAGGACAAATGGCAGAGTGTTATGGGAATCTTGCCTACTTGGTTCAGCAAAGAGGAGATTTTTCAAAGGCATTGGAGTACAACTATAAATGTGCGGGTTTTTTTGAAGAATCACTTACGGAAAAAGAACTCAGTGAAAATATGGACAAAGAAACTTTTTTAAGCTTGTCTGTCGAACAGGCAGGTATTGAAAAGAACCTTAAAAATGCATTGGCAGCTGTTTATAATAATATTGGGGTAATCTATGAGCAGCAAGGGGAGATTGATAAGGCTTTGGAACACCATTTTTTGAGTTTAAAATTACAAGAAGCAATTAAGAATAAAGATGGGATGGCTACTTCTTATAACAATATTGGGGTTATCTATTATGAGCAAAAGGAGAATGATAACGCGTTGGAGTATTGCTTTTTAAGTTTAAAAACTTACGAAGAGGTCAAGGATAAACAGGGGATGGCTTATTCTTATAATAATATTGGAGCTATCTATGATAATCAAGGGAAAATTGATAAGGCTTTGAAATACTACTTTTTGAGTTTAAATATTAGAGAAAAGATCAAAGATAAAAGGGGGATGGCTGAGTCTTATCATAATATTGGGGATGTACTGTGTGCACTGGATAGACTAGAAGAAGGAATGAGGTATCTGAAGTTGGGGTTAGCGATGTCGAAAGAATTAGGCTATAAGGCAAGAATTTCTGATGATTATTCAGCAATTGGTGCTTTACAGTTAAAAGGGGGACAACTAGAGGTAGCGTTGGAAAATGGGTTGGAAGCTTTGGCCGTGGCCAAAGAGATTGGTCATGTGGATTATATGCGTAGAGCCGCAAAATTGCTAAGTACTACTTATAGAAAGCAAAGCAAGTTTGAAGATGCACTTGCTATGTATGGATTACAAATACAAATGCGTGACAGCATTGTAAATGAAGAAAATACAAAAGCTACTATAAGGCAACAGATGAAATATGAGTATGAAAAGGAACAAATTCTTGCCGAGCAAGCTCGGAAAGAAGAATTAAGAATTCAGGAGGAAGAATTGAAAAGGAGAAATAGCTTACATTACTCCGCCATTTTTATCGGGCTACTGGTTTTATTTGGTGGGGTAATGGCACTCGGGTTTATTAAAGTACCCC
>JAESTI010000194.1 GCA_016763665.1 Bacteroidia bacterium
TAAATGAAGAAAACACAAAATCCACCATCCGCCAACAAATGAAGTATGAATATGAAAAAGAACAAATACTTACCGAGCAAGCTCGCAAAGATCAATTAAGAATTATCAATGAACAATTATCAAGAAGAGATAATTTACATTATTCTGCCATCTTTATTGGTATTCTGATACTGTTTGGAGGTGTATTGATGCTTGGTTTTGTAAAGGTCAGACCAAAAGATGTAGAGGGGATTATCTTTATTTCATTCCTTATTCTCTTTGAGTTTGTACTTGTCTTAGCTGATCCGCACATAGAACAATACACTGGAGGTGCTCCTGGCTACAAACTTCTATTTAATGCAGGAATTGCAGGTTTGATGTTTCCTCTCCATCAATTCTTTGAAGGAAAATTGAAAAAGAGAGTTATTAAAATTCAAAGAAAGAAATTAAGACAAATAATGAAACAGTATAAAAAGGATACTGAGGAATTATAGTAATAAGGACGCGTTTAACATCAACCTCATCAAATCAGCTTTATGTTAATTCACACAATGGGGGTAGAGGTATTAAAAATATGCCAACTATAATGTCAACTAAAAAGAGATGATACTTACAACCAATTCTATATCAATTATATAGACCATCTCTATATGAACCTGATAGGACAAAGTTCGAACCCTGAGAAAATATACCAAACTTTGAAATCACTAAAGAGTTTGGATTCTCCAACTGAGTTTTGATATTAATTTTACCTTTATGTTGCCGATTCCTTCTTTCAGCTTTAATCAATCAACCGCTAAGTTGTCCATATTTGTTTAAAGCGTTACAGATAGGAAGAGAAAAACCAATAGCTACAGTTGTTGAAAATGCTAAAGAATTATTGTCAAATTAAATGAGTAGTTGCTATCGAGCTATAATTAACTTTCCGGTTTTTCTTAGGTTGTGGTTCTCAAAGACCACAAAATACATTCCATTTGGTAAAGTTCTGCCATTTTTATCTGTTGTTTCCCAGATATGGTTTTGAAATGAATTATGTTCGATTTCAATTGTGGTTACTATTTCTCCAATATTGTTGTATATAGATATAGTTCCACCTCTGATATCACCACAATCAAATCTTATATAGCCTGATGCGGGATTTGGGGCTATCATCAATTTCTGTTTTGGCTGAATGATCTTAATACCGGTTGGCCATTCGACTCTTGTTTCTTGCATGTGCATATTGAATTCAACATCTACTTTTGTTGCAGTTGGCCAAATAATAATGATACTGTTTTGATTCCCTTCAAAATAGATTGGCTTAATAAGAAGGTTCTTGTTTTTAAGATAAACGTTTCCAGGATTAATGGTTATAGTTAAACTGTCTTTAAATGTTGTTGATAGATCATCAGGAAAATTTGTAGGAATGGTATCTGTGATCATGTAATTGATGTACACTTTGTCATCAAATGTTCCGGTGTCATTATTCGTAAGTTTAATATCAAATGCAATGTTTTGATTTTGGTAAATGGTATCAGGAAAATTATTTATTTCGATACTAAGGTCAAATTTTTGCCCACCAAATACTGACAAGGTCATCAGTAAAATAACTGTGGAAACCTGAATAATATATTGGTAAATGTTTCTCATGTTCTTCAAATTATATGCTAAAGTAAGTATTAGAATTGCATAATAAAATATAAATTCCTACTTTTCTTACGCATTCAAAATTACTATATAGAAAATGGGACATTTAGCTGAGATCATCAAAAATTTGAATAAAGAAGAGATAAGATATTACAAGCTTTATTCGAAACGTCTTAATTATGATAAAGAGCATAAAACCGTAAGGCTATTTGATTATATTAAGTATGATGAAATTGATGAAAATAGTCAAGAACTGGTTGATATACTATTTAAAAATGGAGGCAGAAATCCATTTTACCGATTAAAGAACAGATTACTTAACGATCTTAAGAAGTCTATTCTCTTACAGCATATTGACTTAGATGAAAAAGTGAATATACTCAATCTGATTTCTTACGCACACATATTCTCCTATAAAACACAATTCAAACAAGCACTTCATTATTTACAAAAAGCAGAGAAAAATGCTATAGAGCATGAACATTATGATTTGCTTAACATGATTTATGGAGAGATTATCACTCTTGCCAGCCAGTTTGATGCCATAAACCCTTTGCCTTTTATAGAAAAGCAAAGGCAAAATTCCCATAAGTATTCAATTGTTCGACAAGCAAACCAAGCAATATCAGCAATAAATTATAAACTGAAAAAGACCAATTTTTCAGGAAAGGAGAGGGCGATTTCTAAAACTTTAAAAAGAATTTTAGATGACCTATCTATTGCTAATGAAGTTTACCAGTTACCCAAGGTCAAGCTTAAAATTCACGAGTGTGTTAGAAATTCTATTTTACAATCAAAAGATTTTCAGTTGTTAGAGAAATATCTAATTGATTCTTTAAAAGAATTTGAAAAAGATAAGGTTTTTGCAAAAGTAACACAGGTGGAAAAGATCCTTCTGGTTAATTGGATCATAAATACATCAGTAAAAAACAGAAACTTCAAATTGGCCCTTAAATATTCAGACAAGTTACATGATGAACTATTGAAATACAACAAGTTATATTATGGTAAGTATATATGGACATATTATCAAAGCTTAATCGTAAACAATTATTTTTCTGGAAATATAAAAAATGCTATTTCAGTATGTGAGGAACTAAAAGCAAACGCAAGATATAAAGGTAATGTATTTTACGATCTGGGAATTTATCTTAATCTGGCATCTTTGAATTATTGCAATAATGATTTTTCCCTGGCTATTAAAAATTTGTCTAATGTACTGGTAAAGGAAGTATATAATAACCTATCGGAATCAATGCAATTGTCTATTTCAATTTTAGAAATGATATTGCATTATGAACAAGAAGATTTGGATTATCCATTCTTCAAGCTAACGGAGATTAGAAGACAATTTAAACATCTTTTAAAACAAGATGAGTATCAAATTGAGTTATCATTCTTAAAAATATTTAATGATCTTTTGAAAAAGCCTGACCCATGGAAAAACAAAACAATTTTGAAAAATATTCAGCATTACATAGAAAACTCACCAGAGGTAGAGCCAGGATCCAATGAAGTTGTTAATTATAATGCCTGGCTTAATTCAAAATTGAATAATGAGCGCTATTATGATGTCATTTTGAAAATGGTTTCAAAAAAGGGAAAATAATGTCATATATTTATTTTGAATGCGTAAGAAAATACTATTTTTGTTTTTATAATCTTTATTAGACCTCCCATATTTGTATTCGATTTAGGATAGTTTGTTGTTTTTCTTAAATTAATTAGAGAAAATAGCAAACTTAAGGCTGTAAAATAGTGTTTTTCCCAAAACAAAAGAAAGTACTCCTAATTTATAGAGGGCGGATGGGCTTTAGTTTAAAGCTATGAGTAAACACAAATTACTGAAACTCAATTTTTGGCTAATTTTGTTGTTTACTTTGCCATTATTATAGTTTATTAAATGAATTTCATTTGTAAACATTGCTATATACTTGATTAAATTACATGAAGTACCACTTAATAAATATAATAATCTATTCATTTAACGGTTCCTTTAAAAATAACCATTTTTATCGGTATTGTGTGCTACTTTTTACCTGTTTGCTGGGATTTGTTGAGACGGGTCATTCTCAGTGTACCAACAGTGTCAAGAGTTTTAGTAAATATTGGTGTCAATCCGCACCATATCCTACTGATACAGCAACAGTAAGTTTTGCAATTTACGAAGTTGGAAATGAAGGGTTTAAAAAGGGCCAGAGTGGCAAAACTATTGAATTAACTTTACCGGTTGGTTTTGAGTTTTACCAGGGCAGTGCTACAGCTAGTGTAGCAAATTCAATTGGAGGTGATATTACCGCTGCAACCTTTACCTATCTTTCTGCTACAGTTCTGGAAATCACGCCGACAATTGCCGATCCCTCGAATCAAACAGATACGATCTTTTTTGACAATTTTCAAATATTCGCAACAGCTTCCGGAAGTGTCGGAGATCTTTTAAGAACAGGAGGTGCTTTTAAAATTGATGGAGCATCATCATGCCCCGATGTTTCCTTAGGTTCATTAATAGCAGGCCCCTCAACTGCTTATGATTCAAGCAGGGTAAGCCAAACCAATACAACAGCCATTAATCAATTATGTGGTAACCAGGAAATCCTTGAAATCAAAGTAAGTGTTTCAGGAATTTGTCCTAGAGCTATTACGCAATTTTATATGAATACTTCCGGTGATGCTGGGTTTACCCAAAATCCAACAACTAATTTAAGTAATGCAAAAATATATTTCACAGATACAACACAGGGTTTTGCTACTACTAATTTGTTTGGGTCAACAAGTGGTCCAAACGGTAGTTTCTCAATCACAGGATCACAACTATTGACCTTAGGAGCTGGGGATTATTACTTTTATCTAACATATAGCATTCCAAACACTTCAACTGCAAGTGAGCAGGTTGATGCTAGACTCGATTCATTGGTTTTCGATGGCTCTACCTATTCAAATACCATTAACTCAAATCCCACTGGCACACGTACAATTGCATCTAATAGTGCTACTATAACCGTAACGCAGTCTGATACCAATAAAATATATAAATCGTGTGGAAAGTCTGATATTTTAATGATTGAACTGGATTTAACAAAGACATGTTTACCAAGGGTCGTTGATAAATTCTATTTTAGCACAGTTGGAGATGCCGGATTTTCTCAAAA
>JAESTI010000195.1 GCA_016763665.1 Bacteroidia bacterium
CATTATAACACCTAAACGCACTGTTCTTCCCCTACTATATTGACTACCAGCACTGGCTACTTTTACGTTATAAAGATCAACATAGGCTTCTTCATCCAATTGGGTTGCTATGCTTCTTTGCCCCGCTGCAGATGCTAAATAACCATCATCTCCTGCATTTCCTGTTGCTCGGTAAACTCTTAATACATTCCTGGTATTAAATAAGTTTTGAATCTGAAGATACATAGTTATAATAGATTCTTTCTTAGCATCTTCATTATCTTTCCCTTTGCCCCATTTAACATTAAAGTTCCTATCAAACTTCACATTCGTGAGAAATCTCCAAGGCTTTCTTGCACTATTAGGAGACCCTTTTAACGTTCTTCTAAATCCAGATAAAAGCGCTTCAGGAGTTATGTTAGATTGTTTAGAATAAGGTGTCCCTGATCCTACTTTCATTTGAATATTAGCTCCGGTACTTTGAAATATTGGTTTTCCAAACCATCTTGGGCCATTGTACTCTTTACCGGTACCATATCTATAATCAATAGAAGTTACCAAATTGTGTCTTTGGTCATAACTTAATGGTAGTGGTGTTCTTAAGTTTGGCAATCCTGCAGCTACCAAACTAAAACCAGTACTTGCTGAAGATCCTGTTCCATCTGCAAATTGCAATGTATAGCTGGCAGTTAGTCTTATATTACCTCTTCTTCGCATGTCATACCCAAATGTAAATCCTTTAACTGTTCCAAAATCAATGTTAGAAAAAGATATGTAATTGAACGGATATGCATAATTAACGCCTACTACTTGAATCATATCTTTCATCTCCCTGTAAAACGCAGAAATACTTAAAGCAGAAGAAGTTCCTAAAGCTTGCTTAAAGCCAACCTGGTAATCAATGGTTCTTACAGATCTTAAGTGCGGGTTGTTCAGAAACTGACCATCGAAATACAAGTAATTAACCGGGTCCATTCTATTTGGGTTGACAAACTTGCTAGTATTTCCTCCAAAAAATGCTTTTGGTCTTTCAGTCAATACATCATAATGTGCAAAGAACTGAGCAACATCTGAAATTGGGAATGAGAATGCAGCCCTTGGGCTCAAATTGATCTCAGGTTCAATATCTTGAAATGACGCTATAGAAATTTCTCTCTTTCCTGACCTGGGATCAGTTTGAATATTGGCATCGTTGAGATAAGGAGCAATTGTTCCGGTATTGGTTTTTGTTGCTATTTCTGCAGGATCTACTATCAATTCTCCATCGCTGTTATACCAATCGTCCTCGTTCCTGAATCCAAGAATTTTCTTAGGATCGTCAAGATTATCTACATAAATAGCATACTCATCACCGATGGTACCTGGTAATGTATATGAAGTTAATAAACCTGCTGGATCACTAGCCTTCAGATCTTCCACACGGATCAAATCCAACATAGAATATTTATCTTTTAATACCATTTGATTGGCATCGTATCTATCAACCCTTAAGCCTAAGTTAAACTTGATATCCTTATAGTCAAATCTATCCTGAATATAACCTGCCATATAAATAGGCTCAAAAGCAGAAATTGGACGAGTTTCCTCTTTTGTAAAGAAATCATTTAAAGTAGGTTTTTTAGTGAGTTTATTACCCAAGTAATCATAACCATAATAAAATCTTAATGGGCCATTTGTTTCTGCGATCAATTCATCTGCAGAGAACATATCCAATGAGAATTTGCCAGGATCAAGATTGTCAACGTCAATCCAGTCAGTACCGTTTTCTTTAAGGCCTAATGAAGTACGTAGGTTTTTATCAAAAGTATACTGATTGCTTGCTCCAGAATACAATCTATCATATTTTATAGTGTCAAATTCACCGAAAAAGTCACCATCATAAATTAAGTCAGGATTATCTTTATCTAACTCACGAATATGGTCATTAGCGTATTGTCTCATGAATGTCCAAAGTTCAATTGGGCCTAAGTCCCATGCTTTGTAAGAACGCTGTTCATATTCAACGCCAAATTTAATGGCGTGATCTTTAAAATCAGCAGATGCATTTGCACTTAACCTGAATTGCGAAATTTTACCTTTGAAATAATCATTGTACTGTCGACCAACATTATACCACATATCGTAAACGTTAGTCGGTCTTTCCCCGTTGGTTAAAACGCTGTTTTGATTCAGCACATCTAAACTTGTAGGATTGGTTTCAGATAAAGCATAGTACTGTTCTGCATATTTGGTTCCGGTCACATTCCCAGTACCTGGAGTAAATGTAATGGAATCAATTTTGTAGGTTTCCAATACCCAGCCTTTTAATCCTGTAGAGGAGTCTGTTCCATAAGTATAACTTTCACCATGATGTGTATCGAAATTGCCAATATGACCATACTCAAAGTATCTGTCTTGATGTGAATCATCTTGAATTACCTGCCAGAATTCCTCGTAGTCGGCTTGAATTTCATAAAAGGCATTGGTAATATTTGAAGCTGATTTCTTCTTTTTAGGAGATTCGCCCTCTTCTAAATTAAAAGTTGCATCTCCGAAATTCTCAGGCTCAGCATTTTTAAACTTTTGTGTAAAACGCCCGTAAACCCTCCAGGTATTTTGCAGATTCTCGGGATTATTTTCCGGATTGAACAAAGAGTACACATATACAAAGTCATGCGACTTATTATAATCTACTGTACCCCCAATCTGAAAATTAGTATTTAAAGAAGGTTGAATATCAATTTTAGCACTTAATCTTGGATTCAACATAGCAACATTTTGTCTCGCTTTTATTTTCTCCATGTCGTTAAGGGTAACAAACTCAGATGTTCTTACAAAACCACCAGTTGTATTAGAGAATTTAAGAGGCGTTGCTTGTATTTCAGCCAGTTTATCATCTTTTAGCTTATAAAGTCCAGTTACCCGAGGTGCTCTTTCTTTAACATTTAATATCTCTCCTGAAAGCCTAAAACCTGCAATTGGGCTTCCTTTCTTTGCTGTGTCTGCTTTTTTATACTTTAATGGACCTCCAACACTAAAACTCGCTAAATTGTATCCATAAGGGTCTAAGAATTGAGATGTTACCAATTCAACGCTTCCTTCAACCTTTCTGGATGGACCACTTGTGGTAATACTAATAACACCTCCGGTTGCATCACCATATTGGGCAGGCATACCACCGGTAATTACAGAAACCTGCTCAATGCCTGATTGAGGCAATCCAACTGAGCCAGTTACTTTTACACCATCTACATAATAAACTGTTGATTCTCGTCTACCACCTTTTATATTAATTGCCCCTCCTTCATCTGACTGATAAACACCTGCAATTTGCGCCACCAAGGAATTAATATCTCTTGTTGGAGCAGATTTAATTTCTTCAGCAGTTACAGTTCCTCCTGCTTTATTTTCAGGGTCAATCAGTGGTACAACGTATTCTACAATTACAATATCATCCAAAATTATGCCTTCTGGAGTTAATTTTATATCCAGGTAAGTTGTCTGATCTGATTTTATCAATACTCCCTTGGTCATACTTGCCGCATACCCTACATAGGAAACCACAACATCATAGGTTCCAGGATTAATAGGTTTGATGGTATAATAGCCATCAAAATTTGTAGCAGTACCACCCTTTTGAGTTCCATTTAGCTGAGCCACTACATTGGCAAAAGGAATCTCTTCCCCGGTTTCACTATCTGTAACCTTACCTTTTACAGCACCGCTTTGCGCAAATGTAAGACTACTGATTCCTATAAAAGTTAATAGGAGTAAAATAGATTTTCTAAACATAACTTTATGGATTATTTCTTTATGAACTTTTATATGTTCTATATAAAAAAGGCATCTAAAATTAGGCGCTAAAGATAGAAAGAAATAAAAGATATATGCAAATTTAGAAACTAAATTTTTGATGCTCCAGCCGACAATATTGTCACTTACGTTTAGGCTGATTTTGAGAGTGTCGAGAATTGTCATGTTACAGACAGTTTATGGTTCCAATTTCACTTATTTCTACATGAAAATACGACCATAAATAGACATACGCTACACCTAATTAGGAATAGCGGTATACTTGGTATTAAAACGGAGGGTTTGGGTTAGAATTTGGGGACTGGATACTGGAACTAGTAGTGCCAGATCTTAAGAATATTGATCACAGATGTGGTTTTAAATATTCAATTTTCAATGCTCAATATTCAGTGAAAGAAAATGTTTATAGATTATTATATAAGGATGATAATATAAAGGTGGCTGAAAAATAAGACTAAAACTAAAGGGTTGCTAGCTTTTCAAGAAATGGTTCTTTTTTTCTTCTTGAG
>JAESTI010000196.1 GCA_016763665.1 Bacteroidia bacterium
CTCCAATCTTGTTGCATTTATAAGGCTTAATCTTTTTGTGAAAATTACCTTGCAATCATGGCTGGACAAGCCTTTTGAAGAAAACTATGGCCCTCCACCTCAAAATATTAGACAGGGGGTGCTTTTTTGAAAAAGAAATATATGAGTGAAAATAACTAGGGAAAATTGTAATTTAACGTCATTCAATAAACGTTTAGGACACTATTGTTTTTAGATATACCAATTAAACCTTTTCAATTTCCGGTTGTCATAGAGTAAAATTAATTGTTGAATTAAAATTACTATTATGAAAAACTTAAAACTAGCTTTTATAGCGATTTTCTTCACAAGTATTTTGTTTTACGCTTGTGAAAAAGAAGAGCAGGATGATAACTCCTCAACCGATACAGAAACTTCTGCAGCAGCAGATAATAGCACAGCAGAAAATTATTTTTCAGATATTTTCTCTATGGTTGATGATGCTGCAAAAACTGATGAAGGTACGGGAAAAACCGGAAGGGTACACCGATTTGGAAGAGATACGCTTTGTGCAACTGTAACAGTTGACCCAGCTTTCCCTGATACTACCTTTCCTAAAACAATTACTATTGATTTTGGAGATTCTAATTGTGTTGGTTCTGATGGAAGAACTCGCAGGGGCCAAATTTTGGCTTCTTTAACCGGAAGATACCGAGAATTAGGAACCGTTGTAACAGTTACATTTAATAACTTTTATATAAATGATAATCAAATTTTAGGTACCAAAACCGTTACTAATAATGGCTACAATGCTGATAGTAATCTAACTTATACTGTCGACGTTATTGGAGCAAAAATAATCTCAGCTGAAGGAGATACCATTAGTTGGGAATCCACAAGAACTAATGAATGGGTAGAAGGAGATGATACTCCAGATGATATTTGGGATGATGTTTATCATATAACCGGTAGCGGAAGCGGTGTCAACAGAAAAGGGGTGAGCTTTACCATGAGTATCACCCAAGAATTAAGAAAGGAAATTGGTTGTAAATGGTTGGTAAGCGGTATTGTTGAAATTACTCCAGACGGAAAGCTAACTAGAACCATAGATTTTGGAGATGGTACTTGTGATGACAAAGCAACGGTATCTGTGGGTAATTTTGAGAAAGAGATTACCTTGCGATAAACGTAACTCCTTTCCAGAAAAATCGTAAATTGCAGAGTTGCAGGACTAGTCCTGCAACTCTTTTTATAATTGCTCACTAAACTTTAAAGCCATGAAAAAATTAATGCCTAAATTTCTGATCCTGTTTTTATCTATAAGTGTACTCTTCTATGCATGTGATGATGATGCACCAGATCCGGATAATGATAAAACATCTGCGGAAGATATGTCAACGGCAGAAAGTTTCTTTAATGACATTCATGACAAAGTTGATAGAGC
This sequence comes from Bacteroidia bacterium, assembly GCA_016763665.1. The sequence continues at coordinate 1,403 of JAESTI010000196.1, forward strand.
TGCGCAAGAGGATTCCTCTCTAGGTAAAAGATCTGCTTTTTCTGATTCTATTTGTGCCGATTTTACGGTGGCTATGTATGATACTGCTAATTTCTTTCCAGTAACTATTGTACTTGACTTCGGAGATAGCAACAGAACTTGTTGGGATGGTAAAGAGCGCAGGGGTAGAATCATAGCTATGTTTTCAGGTAGATATAGAGATTCTGCCACGGTTGTTACGGTAACTTTAGATAATTATTATGTGGATGATAACAATGTTCAGGGAACCAAAACCATTACTAATGGAGGTAGAGATTCGGATGGTAATTTGTACTTCTCAGTGCAAATTGATAACGGCATGATCATAACTACTGATAATGATACAATTTTATGGTCTTCAACCCGTACTAACACTTGGGTAGAAGGCGATAGCACTCTATTGGATATATGTGATGATGTATATCATATTTCTGGTACTTCTAACGGAACTAATAGAAATGGAAAGTCGTTCAGTGTTGATATTACCAAAGACCTTAGAAAAGAAATTTGTTGTAAATGGTTAGTAAGTGGTACAATAGAGATTACTCCGGAAGGGAAAAATGCAAGGACTTTTGATTTTGGAGACGGTACTTGCGATGATCAGGCAACAATTACCATTGCCGGACAATCTTTTGATATAACAATGAAATAAATAATACCAATATTCCCCTCTTTAGAGAAATCCCCCTTTCTATAAGGGGGACTAAGGGGGATGTTAACGGGTGTGTTATTCGAAAAATCATTTTGATTTTTACTATTTCTATAGACGGGTATTTAAATAGAGAAGCCTCAGTCAATCGATTGGGATTTTTTTATTACCCAAATTTATCCGAGTCTGCGAGAAATCTAAAGCCAACCCTTTTCCCAGTTTTTATTTTAGATGATCCAGTTTCAGCAATTTTTTCTTGAAGAGTTACTTGAGAAACTTCATCATAAGGAGGAGTAAGGAGATCAAAATCAAGTGTATAAAGCACGGTTGATTCTATGATTTTTCTAATGTTCTTTTTGTTGATCTTATTTTTTTCAAATTCATTGTAAAGAAACCCCAATTGCCTTTTACCTTCTACAAAAAAGTGCTTTTCTTTATTTATGAAGATCCTGGCAATAAGATATCCTACATCATTACCACGCTCATATTTTATAGAGTCCGAAAGAAAATTAAACACCTGGATTACACCACAATATGTCCTTAGATCATCCTCTTTAATATACTTAGTTTTGTACATCTCATGATCATCATCAAAATTGAAAATATTAGAATGCATCATGAAATAGAGCACATCACCGGCAAACCTCAGCTCGCCTTCAAATTCACCTGAATTAGCATACTTTACAGGTATCCTTTGGCCTTTAGTTGTCTTGTCAAGACTTACTCTTAAGTCATTAGCAAAAACCTCAAGTTCTTCTTTGAATTCATGGAATGACTCTAATGTACAATCGTAAATCTTCTTTTTGGTGGTTGATTTTAACTTAAGGACATCATTGATCAGACGAAATGCGGATTTCCTTTGTTTAGGTTTTTGCTTACGAGCCATTATCAGATATTAAGTCCTAACTTAGATAAGCCAGAACCAAATAAGTTTTTATATGTATAACGAATAATTGAACTAAGTTGAATGAAAAATAAATTTCAAGATACTAAATATAGATAACTTAATAAGCCTTTGCAAATACTACCCGTTGCGTAGATTTATTCCCAGAATATACACATTTCCCTTCCTCTTTTTCGCCATTAAGTAAAATACACCGCACTGTTGCTTTTGTTTCTTGCTTGATCTTTTGTTCGGTTTCTTCGGTTCCGTCCCAGTGAGCCATTACGAAACCACCCTTATTTTCGATAGCATCTTTGAATTCATCAAATGTATCTACATAGTGAGTATTATCTTCTCTGAATTTTTTTGCTTTGTTGAAGATGTTACTTTGAATGTCATCAAGTAATTGAGGAATATGCTCATCTAATTTCTCAACAGGTATGGTTTGCTTTTCTTTGATATCTCTTCTTGCTATTTCTACTGTTCCGTTCTCAAGATCACGAGGGCCAATGGCAATTCTTACAGGTACACCTTTTAATTCATGCTCGGCAAATTTCCAACCGGGTTTATGAGTATCACGATCATCAAAATTTACACTAATATCCAATTTCCCCAGAGAATCTTTAATTTTCATTGCACATTCAGAAATTTGTGCTAATTGTTCTTCATTTTTA
>JAESTI010000197.1 GCA_016763665.1 Bacteroidia bacterium
GATGCTTTAGAAAATCCCGAATCTGCATACAAGTTGGATTTAAGCTTTCAGGAACTTTCTGAACTTCCTTCTGAAATCAGACTACTTAAAAAGCTTCAGAAATTAAATTTAATGGGAAACTACATAACTGAGCTTCCTAATGAAATTTTAGAACTGAAAAATTTGCAAGTGATTGGGCTGAGTGATTTAGTTGGCTTAAAGTTGGGAAAGACTTTTGTCAAATTATCTCAACTTCCAAACTTGCAAGAAGTTTATTTAAGTTTTAATGGGATAGAAAAACTTCCTGATGAGATTGCATACCTGAAGAACATCAAGAAATTGGTGCTATACAACAATCCTTTGGTAGAATTGAACCCGGAAATATGCAACCTCACCAAGTTGGAAGTATTAAGTCTTAGTCATTGTCAGTTTATGAAATTTCCTAAAGCGATTGAGGATTTAGAGTCTTTACAAGAAATAAACATTATCAGTTGCCCGCAAATTGACTTCCAAGATACTTTTGAAAAGCTGGCAGAACTTCGGCATCTTAAAAAAATAGACTTATTTAATAATTTTCTGAACAGAGTTCCGGAAGAGATTGGCATGATGGTGAATTTGCAGGATATTTCACTGGCAGCCAACAATTTGAAGAAACTTCCTAAGTCTATCATTCAGATTCCGTTTCTGTTAAACCTGGAATTAGATGCTAACAAATTTACTGAAATTCCAGATGTGGTATACGATATTGAAACACTGCAAAGATTAAGCTTAAAGGACAATAAGATCGCACAGCTAGATGACCGCATTACTCAATTGTTTCAGTTGTTGGAAATTAATCTTAAAGCCAATCAATTAACTGCTTTCCCAGTTCAAATGGGAGCATTGAATATGCTTGAATCCATGAATTTGAGTTACAATAAGATACCCCATATTGCGGTAGACCTCTCATTATTTACAGAATTGAGATATTTGGATCTTAGTATTAATCAAATAACTGAACTACCTCCTGAAATTGGCAAGCTGAAAAACCTGCAAACCTTAAAATTAGGTAATAATCAATTTCCATCGCTGCCAAAAGAAATGTCAAAACTAGATAAACTCAGGGTGCTGGAATTAGGGTGGAACCAAAAGCTGAATTTGGTTGAAGCTTTTGATGTAATTACCAATTTAAAGAGCCTTAGAGAACTTCATTTGAATTGGAACAAAATTGAGGTATTACCCGGCAATATTAGTAAACTATCTGGATTGTTTGTTATTGACCTTTCTTATAATGTTTTAAAAACATTACCTCCTGAGATCGGCAAACTGAAATATCTTAGTGAGTTAAATTTAAGCAATAATCAGTTAACAGAAATAACTCCTGAAATATCCAAACTGACTCATCTTTCTGATCTTTATCTTCAAAACAATAAGTTAAAGACGATACAACCTGAAATTTGTAAGATTAGAAAATTAAGTATTCTATATGCTCAGAACAATCAAATAAAGCAACTTCCTGAAGAGGTTGAATTTTTAAGAAGAGTAGAGGTATTGCTCTTAAATAATAATAAAATAACTGTGCTGCCTTCCGGGATGGGTGAAATGTTAAATCTTTATGAACTCTACTTGCAAAATAATGCCATAAGCGAGGTCCCAATGTCTTTTGAAAAATTAAATAAACTTCATCGTTTGGACCTTAGCAGAAATCCGTTGAAAAAATTACCACCGGAAATGGCTAATATGGATCGATGGAGTGGTTGAACTTAAGAGATACCAAGCTAAAGACTATACCCGTAGAGTTTGGCCAATTTAAACGGTTAAAAAAGATGTATTTGGTGCCAAATCAGTTTAGTGAAAAGGAAAGAAAGACTATCCAAAGGCTTTTTAGTAATAAGAAGACCGTAATGTTCAATCCACCGACATCGTATAAGAAGTAGAGCTATGAATTCGCTATTGGTGAAATCGTTAATCATGTATTGGTATATTCTTATTCGCACATTCGTAACAATTCGTTATTCGTAAATGAGTGACTTAAAATATAAAATAGCACTTACTTTTCTTACTGGAATTGGGGATATATGGGCAAAAAATCTAATTGGCTATTGTGGAAGCGCAGAAGCTATGTTCAAGGAAAAAAAAGGAAAACTAATGAAAGTGCCTGGAATTGGAAGTGTGAATGCCAGGGCAATTTTTGATAGCAAGGATCAAGCTTTAGAAAGGGCACAGTTGGAACTGGAATTTATCAATAAGTACAATATTCAACCCCTGTTTTTTACAGAAGAAAATTATCCCAACAGGTTAAAACATTGCGCTGACAGTCCAATATTGTTATACTACAAAGGGAAGGCAGATCTAAATGCCTCAAAAATTATCAGTGTAGTTGGAACCAGAAATGCTACTGAGTATGGCAAGAATTTTTGTAAAACCTTAATTGAAGAATTGTCTGAACAGAATGTTCTTATTGTAAGTGGATTGGCTTATGGAATTGATATTTGTGCACATAAAAGTAGCTTGGAAAACACCCTTGAAACAGTTGGAGTTTTAGCACACGGACTTGACAGGATTTATCCTGCTCTACACAAATCAACTGCGGAAAAGATGGTGAAACAAGGTGGATTACTTACTGATTTTCCAAGTCAAACAAATCCTGATAGAGAGAACTTTCCAAAAAGAAATAGAATTATTGCGGGCATGAGTGATGCAGTTATCGTGATTGAGACAGCAAAAAAGGGAGGCGCAGTTATTACCGCTGAAATTGCCAATTCATACAACCGTGATGTATTTGCCTTACCTGGGAATATTGCCTGGAAATATTCGGAAGGATGTAACTTTTTGATCAAAACACATAAAGCCAATGTAATTGAATCAGCTAAGGATGTTGCCTATGTGCTGGGTTGGGAACAATCCAAAACCAAACCGCAAAAACAAAAACGAATTTTTGTTGATCTCAACAAAAAGGAAAAAGCTGTCATTGACGTTCTAAACGGGAATAACAAAGTAGGAATTGATTCTATTGCCGTACAATCAAAACTTCCCATGAGCCAAACTGCAAGTATTTTGCTAAGCCTTGAAATGGTAGGAATGGTTAAAGCCTTTCCAGGTAAGGTTTATGAGTTGAATTAATTAGAACTAAATACAAAGAAAGGTTTAAATGAAAGGATTTCTTATTTGATACTGCCTATTGTATGAATTGCAATGCTACTTATAAGAAATTATCTATTTTTGTTATGAAAAATCAATTAATATAATTGCGGTTGTTTAAATTTTAAATAATGAAAAAATTAAATAAAATACTTGTACTTACACTTGTTGGTGGGCTATTCCTATTTGCTTGCTCAAAAGAAAAGACTATTAAAAAACATATAACTGGGGCGTGGACAGCTACTATGATTACAATTGTAAAAACAGATAGTTCCGGTGTTGTTGATACTGAAACAGATGATAGTAAAAATGATATAACATTTAATGATGATGGTACAGGAACTGCACATATTTCCAGCAGCGGATCTTCAAGAACAGTTATTCCTGATAATTTCACTTGGTCAAATACAGATGAAACTTTGACGATTGATGATGATGATAGTAGCGATACATTCGTTTTTGATATCATTGAAGAATCAAAGACCAATATGAAGATCAAAAATACTCGTGATGATCAGGGAACTCAAGTAGAAACTACTATAGAAATGAGTAAAACTTAAACAGGGGGCTGAAATTTAAACTGCGCTTGCTTGAATTATTATTTTTCCGTAACAATAATTATTTCCTTTCTAAATATTTTGACGCTGAAAGACACTGAAAATATATGAATACTTATGTTTTTAAATATCAGTGAAATTCATAATCAATCATAATAAGTCAGC
>JAESTI010000198.1 GCA_016763665.1 Bacteroidia bacterium
AATTCCTTAAATTCTTCTTGTGAAGCCATAATGATATAAAAAAGTTTAGAATATTTTCCTTAATTGAATATACACTCCCTTTACGTCATTGCGAAGGAGGTACGACTGAAGCAATCTCCGTCCTTGAATTACCGTAGGGGATTGCCACGTCACTCCGTTCCTCGCAATGACGTAATATATTAATTTGGGCAACACTAACTTAAAATATTTTCCTTAATTGAACATATCCTCCCTCACCGGAAGTTTTTGAAGGGAAAAGTAATCCATCAACATGACGGCTTCCCGCTTTTAAATGAAACATATCCCCAATTTTATAATTTAATTCCAGACCGGCATCCAAAAATCCATAGCCTCCATAACTTAGTATTCCTCCAACTGTGATGCTTTTAGTAAGAGCTTTGTTAAGTTGTAAATATGCTTGAGGTAAATGTCGGGCATTATACAGATAGCTACCACCAACCCTGATGTCCATTGCTCCTAATTTTCTTTCATACATAAAATTTATTAACGAAGGAAGATATGAGCTATAATTTCGGTTGTCTTCTTTTGTAAGATTATCAGAAATATTACCGGGAGCATAACTCAGTGAAACCGTATCTTGCAGATCAAAAATATTGGATACGTTATAAGCTTCAAACCTCACTAGCGTATCAATTCGATAATTGGAGGAAGTTCCAGACCAATTGATCAACCCAAAATCAATCAAGTTAAAACTAAAACTACTTTTTTCGTTTTTATAAGATATGTATAAATCCCCCGAAGCACCTAAACCGTTATTTGCAAATAGATTAATGTGTGTTAACGTATCCGTTTGTTTAAAACTATAATCAGCATTTAGGTCAATATACTCTCCATCTTCAGCAGTAAAAAGATAAGCGTTGTTGGTTGCCATTTGTATATTTTTTTGCCCATTTATAACAGACATTCCTATTCCTAATGATAGTTCGTCACTAATTTTATTCAGAATCCCTACCTTAAATTGCTGATAAATTAGTTGTTGATAATAGAAATTGCCTAAGTCAGCTTGCTTTCCATTAAAATTGCTGTTTCCCTGAAATCCAATTTTGAATAGATCAGCCGAAAATTCAGTATGAAAATACTCTTTATAATTTAACGCAACAAAATAACTCACTCCATGGGTTTTAGTGAATTTACTTCTTGAATCATAATAGCCAATTCCCACTGATGTCATCCCTCCTAGTCTGTTGGTTCTCTTTAGCTTTTCAGCGATATCATTGATCTGAGTACTTTCAATATGTTTTCCAAAATAAAAGGAGTTAACGAAAGAATTTGTTATTGAATTTGAGTTTATATAAAAGTCATTTTGGCTTTCAACAAAACGGGTAGGCTCTTCGCCTAAAAACGATATTGAATTTTCACTCTGCCCAAATGCGGTTTGTAAAGAAAACAAGAATAAAATAAAAGTGCTTATTAAAACCCTCATTGGAGCTTCCTAAATGAGTAAGTGAGTTACAAATCTAAAACAACAAGGTCATGTTAAGCGGAGTCGAAACATGAACCGTACAGATTTCGACTCCGCTCAATCTGACAATCAATAAATTAAGGCGTAAATATACAATTATGAAATTGGAAAGATGGTCAAATTAGTAGTATTTCAATTACCTTTGAGCCAATTTACTAGGATAATTCATTTGAAAAGAATCAACTACATATCGCTATTAATCATCTTTGCATTGCTGTACAATTCAGGTTGTAAGCGTGAAGATAACCTTTCTTGGGATGTAAAAGTATTGGCTCCCCTGATCTCAAGTACTCTCACCATTCACAATATAATACAGGACTCATTGGTGCAACAAAATTCTGACAGCTCATTAAGCCTGGTATATCAAAATAATATATATTCGGTTTCAATAGATTCCTTGATAAAAATTCCGGATACAACTTTCTATAAAACCATTTCTATTGATTCACTTAAATTGGCTACCAAGCAAATCGTTCATCCCATAAGTTTAGGTGAAGTTGCCCAAAATGCCGGTATCGTAGGTCAACTGATCATCGCTTCTGATGGGAGCACTAGTGCAATTCCAGCGTTAACAGGCCTTACAGTTAATGACATTGACATGGACGCTAATGATTTCTTCAAAACTGCAACTCTAGACAAAGGCTTTATGGATGTAACCATCGAAAACGGATGGCCAATTGATATATCCAACCTCATTTACCAATTTACCAATAAAATTTCCGGTGATACTGTTGCCATAGATACATTTGCCTATATTCCTGTTGGAGATATCCAAACCCAAACTGTTTCAATTGCCGGTAAAACAATTGAAGGTGATCTCCTGGCCCAGATCGTCAATATGGATTCTCCGGGCAGTGGAGGTCCTGTTCCTATTGATACAAGCGATGTCCTTACCCTTACGCTAAAAGTATACGACTTAAGGCCGTATGCCGCAACAGCTATATTCCCGGCACAAAACATTATTAATTCTTATGATGTTGTTAAATATAATTTAGGAGGAGCTGAGCTTACTACCATCTTCATCAAAGAGGGTCAGGTTGAGGTAGAAGTTATCAGTACATTACAGGATACATTATATTTTCAGTACCTCATTCCCAGTGCGAAAAAGAATGGTCAAGAGTTTGTTGTTAATGCCATAGTGAACCCAGCCCCACCGGGAGACACTTCTCATTTATTAAAATACTATGATTTTTCAGGATATACACTAGACCTTACAGGGCCTTCAGGTGATTCGCTGAATACATTTTACAGTTCTGTTATCGGTAGAATTGATTCAACCGGTCGTATCGTATCACTTTCTTTAGTAGATAGCATATTCGTTTATACAGGCGTAGTAAATTTAGTTCCAGATTATGTTTCCGGATATATTGGACAAGACACAGTTAAGGCCGGACCTGCCAAAACCGATATTAATATTTTCAAAAAAATAAAAAGTGGAACACTGGATCTAAGCGATGTTGAATTAACCTTGTCTATAGATAATGGATTTGGAGCAGATGCTATAGTCAAGATCAATGATATTCAAACCATTAATAATACTACATCAAGTTCAATATCCTTATCCGGATCAGTGTTAGATGATCCTTTCATCATTCAGCGAGCAA
>JAESTI010000199.1 GCA_016763665.1 Bacteroidia bacterium
CTGGGATTACAAAAGATTTAGAGAAGTAGCTGATCAAGTTGGGGCTGTTTTATTGGCAGATATTGCTCACCCTGCAGGGTTGATCGCTAAAGGATTATTGAACAATCCTATGGAACACTGTCATGTTGTAACCACAACAACTCATAAAACATTAAGGGGCCCGAGGGGTGGAATGATAATGATTGGAAAAAATGAAGCAAACCCAATGGGTATTTTAACCACCAAAGGAAAAACGAAAAGAATGGGAACTGTTTTGGATAGTGCCGTATTCCCTGGAACACAAGGAGGCCCACTTGAACATGTAATTGCTGCCAAGGCCGTTGCATTTCGAGAAGCACTTTCCGATGATTTTAAAATATACGGCCAACAAGTGATCAACAATGCCAGCACTATGGCTAAAGCATTTATGGATAAAGGCTACAAAGTAATTTCCGGTGGAACTGACAACCACTTGATGTTAATTGATCTCAGGCCAAAAAACTTAACCGGCAAAGTAGCTGAAGATACACTGATAAATGCTGACATAACGGTCAACAAGAATATGGTTCCTTTTGATGACCAAGCACCGATGATAACTTCCGGGATAAGAATTGGAACTGCTGCAGTAACTTCAAGAGGAATGAATGAAGATGATGTTCTTCAAGTTGTTGAGCTAATTGATGAAGCCTTAATGAATAAAGATGACGAAGCTAAAGTGTCATCCATCAAAGAAAGGGTGAACCAATTTATGGAAGGGTTTCCGCTTTATTAAGGCGAGGCTTACTAAATCTTCAATATTTAATAACCCTAACCCTGTGAATATTAATCTGGTTCTTTCTTTTAGTAATACTAAAAGGTATATCTTCCACCTATCCCGCCATCTAAATCAATATCAAAAGGATCATCTACAATTTCCAGGTTCATTATTATGTCAATAAACAATCTCACTGGATACTCCGGCACCTTATATTCTAATCCAATTACACCATCTATACCAAAGTCTGTGTTATTACCAGAACCCTTAAATTGTCCTCCTGCACCGTAATACCATGAAAATCCTTCTATATCATCTGTTTCACCGATTGTAGTTATTGCGTTGTGCAGTAAATAATGTAGGAAAACACTTAATCCTCCATTTTTTCCAACAGTGGACCCAATATTCAATTCAAGAGCATGATCTGAAAAGTATTTCTTAAATGTAATTCCAGATGGGTTACCTACTCTTAGGCCAATACTAATATTCTTTATTTGTAAATCCGACTCCTCTTCTTGTGCAAAAACAGTAAAACTGACTATAAATAATAGTAAAAATGATATTACTCTCAAGTCTAAAAAACTCCTTTTATTAATTGGTATCTTTAATCAACAGGATCAAGTGAATAACTACCATCACCGTTAAAATCAGTAAGAGTAATAGTTACTGTCCAATCACCAACTGTTCCTGCTGAAGATTGTCCAGAATCTGAGTCATCACCGACTCCTGCTGTCAAGGTTTTGTTAAGCACTTCCGTGCCAGAAGCATCTTTGAGGGTTAAATTCAATGTCCCTCCATTTGAAGATGTAAGATCCATTGCAAACTCTGCTTTGGTAGATGTATTGTTCCATGTGAATGTTGATGTTGCATCACCTCCTGCGCCAGTTACATCACCATCACCCGTAGTAGTATTAACATTTATTGTAGGAAAAGTACAAGAACCATCATCTTTATCTGCATCTGCATTGTAATTATCTGCACTGGGGTCTATACACCCTTTTTGACCACAGCCTGAAAAGATTAATCCGGCAAATAAGATTGTCAACAAAAATAAATTTGATTTTTTCATGATTTTTAAGTTTAATATTGATTTGTAAATAAATTAATTAGCAGGTATAAGGTGTAATTCTTCATCTTTATCTTTCAGCCACATTTCTTTTGACTTTAGTTTTAAAATGTCGTAATAATCAATGTTATTATTGTCCTTTGTAATTTTTATACTTTCTTTATCGCTAATAAAATCCCACGTTCCACTTTTGTCAATCACATCATTATCCCTTTCAATCCATTCCCCGTCTTTAGCGAATTCCCACGTTTCTCCGGCATAATCTGACGTAACTACTTCATTATCGTCAATATCAAAAGCATATTCTATCTTCCACTTATTCGCTACTCTTCCTTTTTTGCTTTTCAAACTCAAAGCAGGGCCTTCTTCATATTTTTTGCAACCTGTCATAGATGTTAATGTAAACACCCCTAGTATTGCAAGAACTGATAACTTTTTTAAATTTTTCATATTTGTAAGTAGTAAATTTTAAGTTGTTGATTAATTGTACTTTTCATATTGCTAAAAAACAAGGTCATGTTGAGCGGAGTCGAAACATAGACCAGTAGATTTCGACTCCGCTCAATCTGACGCTTATTAGTTAAGGTTTCAATTAATCAACAAGTTAATTAAAAATAATTTTTTCAGTATGCATTTTACCCACATTATTGATAATCTTAAGTATATACATCCCTGGCGTTATTCCATCATTAGAAAGCGTAATATTGGGTTCTTTAATTTTATTTCTCTGCAAAATTAAATTTCCTGTCAGATCATACAAAGCAAAAGAGCTTTCATTTTCAGAAAATTGAGATAGATCAATAGTTACTTTATTACTAGCTGGATTTGGATAAATGCTAACGTAGTTAGGCTTTGCATTATTATCTATCATCGATGAAGGAAAAAGACTATAATACCCAATGGTACCATTATCTCCACAATACCACCCTAATGAAGCTGTTCTCATGGAAATTGAAAGAATATCTTGGTTACTTCCACTTAACTGACTATTCCAGGTACTGCCTCCATCAGTTGTGTAAAGAATGGTTCCGCCACCACCGGATATCCAGCCGTTATTTTCATCAACAAAAGAAACACTAAAAAGATCAACATTGGTTCCACTGGTTTGCTCTGTCCAGGTTTTTCCGCTGTCTGCTGAAGTAAGTATAGTTCCTGCTTCTCCTACAGTCCAGCCCGTTGAAGTATTGATGAAAAATATATCGAAATAATCCAGTATGGGTAATCCAGCAGTATATGCTACTGCCCAACTACTACCACCATCATAAGTATTTAGTAATGTCGTTTCGGCTCCACTTATATGACCAATATTTGCATCTGTAAAATCAACCGCAAACAATTCAACATCAGTTCCACTTGTTTGTTGTGTCCAGGAAGATCCCGCATTTGAAGATGAATAAATAGTCCCGTCCCTTCCTACTATCGAACCATTATTTGCATCTGCAAAATCTACATCACTAATCCTTTCAGTAAAAGATATGTTGGCAGTCCATGCCAATCCACCGTTCAATGTTATCATTACAAGCCCATCTCCAGAATCCTGCTCTTTCCCAACAGCAATACCATGATCAGAGGTAAAAAAATAACTTGAGGAAATATCATATTTTTCAAAACCTGTTGTTGCCTTGAGCCAATTGACACCCCCATCAGTGGTTTTTAAAAAAACACCTGAGATAAAATTACCAAATGCATCCGATGTATCTCCAAATGCCCAACCTGTACTATTGTCAGCAAAGTTAATATGGTTTAATTTTCGATCTGTATTTGCAGATTGAAAAGACCAGGTTTGTGCGCTAACGAAGTTAGCAAACCCCAAAATAATAAGGCTTACAATAACTGTTTTAATTGAATTCATGATCACTATTATTTAATATATGTTTAAAATTTATTGAGCGGTTAAACGAAATTCATGGGTATCACCACCATTATCATACTGATACCAGAGCTCATCTTTCTTTAGTTTGAGAATAGTGTAATAATCCGATGAAACGGTACTGTTGTTTTCTGTTAATTCTAAACTGCTTACTTGTTTGATATTTAATTCGCTGTCTTCCTCGTCAAGTTCCCATGACCCTGATTCTGAAAAAGGATCTCCATCTTCATCCGTATATGACCGGGTGTATACTCCGCCATCTTTATACTCCTCAGTATATCCACTAATTAAAAGTTGTGAAGTTTCATCAATTCCATTGCGATAGTAACTATCAAGTTTCCATGAACTTTTTACATTTTTATCTGCTTTACCAATTGAACCACCGTCCTCATATTTCTTGCAACTAATGAAAAATGAACTGCAAATGATTGTCAGTAATAAAATTTTCGTTATTTTCATAATAAAAGAATTCAAATAATTGAACATTTATTTTGCAAATGTATAAACCATCGTTGAATAATTCTAATAATAATTTTCTGAATTTTACGGGTTTAAAATGCCTTATTCGTGCTATAATATTATTGGTTTTTTATTATTAGAGATTTTAACTTGATGACCTTGATTCATAACGGTAATGGTTACCATTGTAATCATGCTCCCAGATAAATTCACCATCATTGCCCTCAGTTAGTTTCATAATGTCATAAGTAATGGTGCTTGCTTCATCAGTAGGACTTGTAATAGTAATCTCAATCTGCTTGTTTTTATTTACGAGTTTCCAGGTTCCTGAAATCTTCCCTGAGCTTTTTTCTCTTGACATTGTGCCATCGCTTTTAAATGTCATGTCTTCTGTTACCTCACCAATTTGGGGGTTATCTGAAACCTTTTCTACAGATACATCATTTTTGTATGCTTTTTCCATTGACCATTCTTTAGGTATTATATCCTCTGCGTTACGAAGCGGACCGCCTTCATCATATTTCTTGCAACTTGTAGCAAACGTGGTAACAATTCCCAGGATCAATAGGGTACCAAAAATCTTTTTAATACTTTTCATGATAATTAATTTTAGTTTTAAAAATTTATTTAAAGATTGTTAATTTCTTGATAACTGTCTCATTGTCTGTCTCTAATTTGAGATAATAAATCCCTTTAGGCTCTGAAGACATATCTAATTGAATAATATTTTCTAAAGAACTAATTTCTTTTTCAATAAGAATTTTCTGCCCCAGGCTGTTATAAACAGCATAAAGCAATTTCTCAGTGGATTTATTTTCGAATTTTATGTTAACTACTCCGGAAGATGGATTTGGATATATTTGAATTCCATTAAAAATACTCACATCCTCAATACCTATTGCAAATAAGGTAATTGATTGAGAACTAGAACTTTTACAACCATTACTAGCCGTAACTGTCAATTTTACCGAATAAGTTCCCTCCGCACTATAAATATATTCTGGGTTTTGAAGTGACGCAATATTCCCATCACCATAATCCCATAACCAACTTGCAGCATTTGTAGATAAATCAGAAAAAGTTACAGTTAAGTCGCTGGTAGAATAATCAAAACTTGCAATCGGGCTTTGATTAATTTTTACCAAACTTGTTTTGATTGTAGTATCACTACCACATCCATTTGAAGCAATTAATGTGACATCAAAATTTCCACTTGATGAATAACTGTGTGTTGGAAATTGACTTGCTGAGGTAGACCCATCACCAAAATCCCAATTCCAACCACTGGTATACAAACTTGAATCATAAAAACTAATTGAGCTTTCGGAGCATGCTATGGTATCACTGAGCTGAAAATCAGCAACAGGTAAATTATTAGTTACAATAACAGTGTTAGTTACTTTATGGCTGCAACCACCAGCATCAGATACAGTTAAAGATGCTGAATAACTACCAGTATCAGCATAAAGATGTGTTGGGTTTTGATTACTGCCCAAGGGGCTTGCATCACCAAAATCCCAAGACCAACTCGAAATATCACCTGTAGATGCATCTGTAAAATCAGTTGAATCACCATTGCAAGCAATGGTGCTGGTAAAAGATGCAGTTGGACCAGTTACAGTAACGCTTTGAGTAATTGAATCAACACAACCTTTATTATCGATTACAATCAATTGTACATCATAACTTCCCGCATTTGAATAAGTATTTGTTGGATCTTTCAATACCGAAAAATTGCCATCTCCAAAATCCCAATACCAGTTTACCAGCCCTCCACCTGTGGTTTGATCTGTAAATTGCAGGGCATTACCTACACAAGCTGTGCTGAAAGAGAAATCTGCAGTTGGTGGTAATTCTATAGCCACATTCTGTGTATCAGCTGTTGAACATCCAGAACCACTTACTGTAAGAATTACCTGGTAATTACCATCTGTGGCATAAGTGTGTAACGGATCTTGTAAAGGAGAAGTACTTCCATCTCCAAATTCCCAGGACCAAGTTCCAATTGTACCTGTTGTAAGGTCAGTAAAAGAAGTTGCCTGGCCCAAGCAAGTAGGTGAATCATCTGAAAAATTTGCAACAGGACCATCATTAACTGTAATATATAACACTTTGAGTTCTGTATCATTATTACATCCGTTCGCAGCAATTAGCGTTATACTGTAATTACCTGCAATCACATATTGATGAGTTGGATTCTGCAAATTTGAATTGTTTCCATCTCCAAAATTCCAATCCCATACTGAAGGAAAATTGGAAGTAATATCAGTAAACGAAACCGGTTCTCCTGTACAAACCGTTGTTGGACTAGCTGTAAAATTAGCAACCGGATCGTTACCAGAAACATACACTGTTTGATACATCGTATCGGTACAGCCTGTATTGTTTGAGACAACCAAGTATGCATCATATATACCTGCTGCCAGATAGGTATGTGTATCGTCCTGACTTGTTGAAGTATTTCCATCTCCAAAATTCCAGAACCAGCTGGTAGGGTTTTTTGTGGAGTTATCAGTAAAGGAATTCGTGGCTCCAAGGCAAACACTTGTATTGGTTGTAAAATTTGCCACTGCTGGTTCTTCATTGCCATAATAAGAAACAACCCCGCCTGTTCCACAAACCCAACCTAATGAGGGCGACAACATATGTATTCCAACCAAATCCTCCCCGGTACCCGTAGATTGAGTCGTCCAGGTATTACCGGTATCAGTAGTCATAGCAATTACATCACCTGTACCAACAACCCAACCAGTACTTTCATTTACAAAATTAACTCCATGCAAATCTTCACCAGTTCCTGTTGAAGCAATAGAATTCCATGTATTACCACCATCAAAGGTTCTTAAAACATTATCACCGTTTCCAACAACCCACCCAACCAAGGCACTTACAAAATATACACCCTTTAACTTTTCATTGATATTGCTAGATTGCGGAATCCAATTATTCCCACCATCAGTTGTAGCAACAATAGAACCGTTATTTCCTACTGCCCATCCATTATTGCTGTCAAAAAAGAAAACACTTCTTAAATGCATTCCCGGACCA